>CADASI010000020.1 GCA_902790525.1 uncultured Eubacteriales bacterium | reverse complement strand
GGAGGTGTAAAGTCGGCGCAAGCCAGACTGTCGGTCGGGTTATTCCGATGTGTCGATCCTGCGCTTGGTGATCAGCAGCACCGCCGCCAGCAGCGTCAGTACGGAGCCCAGGATGTAGAAGATGCCGGTGCCCGGTCCGCCGGTGCTCGGCAGCTCGAAGGTCTGCGTTTCCTTGTTGTGGATGTAGACCGTCTTGCCGTTTGCATCAGTGACCGTCAACTGGGTAGACGGATTCTTCCTATCTTTTTCTGTCGGGAATGCGTTCGTATCCGCCTCCGTATAGACGGGATTATCGAACCAGTCCGCCTTGGCCTCAGTCACATAGTAGGCGTAGGTGTATTCGACGTTCGATCCGTCAACTTCCTCCACTCCGGACAGCGGCAACTCGGTGAAGGATGCCACCCAGGCGTCGGTCTCCTGGGCCTTGCCGCAGAAGTCCACTTGAGAGCTGTCCTTCTTCAAGGTGGTGACATCACTATCCACTCCGCCATTTAAGGTAAACGTCGTTAGCTCGTTCACTGTCACTGTATTACCAGCAGTGATCGGCGTCTTAATCCTGTACAGCGTCAGCGTAATGGGACCGGTCAGATTCCCGGTATACGCATGGACTCCATCCAGACTCCACCACTTCTTGTTCACATCCAGGTGGGTCTCGTTCAGGTTGTTGGTGAAGACAGCATTATTGCCATCAGGAGTCACGGTGCACTTCCAGTACGGATGGTAGTTCGGATTTTTCGTCTCCGTGCTGGTAACCGCGCCGTTCGCATCGATCGTGTACGCCACGCCATTGTAGGTGAATCCGGTCTCCACGGTGCTATAAACGTAGTACAACCACTCCTGCCCAGCTTCATCGTAGTACTTGCTCTCCAGCTTGCCCCACGTGTAAGTCCAGGGTGTCAGCTCGCCGGTACCGTTCGACCCATCCGGCACGCCGTCCACGGTAACCGTGATCGGATAGCCGGTTTCTTCAGTCCTGGCGCCTTGCTTCTTTTTGTGAAGCTCGAACGTCACACTGGTTACACCCTTGAGTGTCAGATCTTCACCATTTCCATCCACCCATTGTTTCGTAGCGGTGATATTTATGCCGTTCTTATTATTCGTGAACACCGCCTGCGCATTGGTATTCACCGCTGTAGTATCATTGGCGCTGACGACGACGGTGACCTTTTTGTTCGCGTCCACCGCTTCTTTGTCCTCATCCCCGCGCGCAGCCGACTCAAGGCTCGAGCCGTTGGTGGGCGCAATCTCCTCAACGACATAGCTGCCGGGCTTCAGATCTCCGACGATGGCATTGGAGCCGCGCTCAGATGTTGCAGCGTCCAACGCCTCAGCGGTATCCGCCACCTTATATCTGCTGGCCTGGCCGTCGACGACAGTGATCCTGACGTACTTCAAGGGCTTGGAACCATCTTCGGACGTCACGCTAAAGGTATAATCGCCGTCAACCTCGCTCCCGGTCGTGGTATCGCTGTTATACCGCACCAGCTTGGTGATCTTCAGCGCGCCCACGGGATTCTCGACAGTGTTGGTCATGGTGAAGGTGCCGCCATTGAGATTGCCCTCGGTAATCCATCCGGACCAGCCCTGATCCTCCGGCGCTGAGGAACTAGGATTATATTCCACACTCTCCACATCTTCGGGCTTATCTTCCTTGATGCGATACTTGTAGGTGGTGCTGCCGCCGTTGGTGGAAATGGGCAAATAGCCGCCGTCCCACTTCCAACCGTTGGCCGCGGAGAGCGTGATGGTCTTGGAGCTGCGGACGACTACGGGGTCGCCGGCGCTTACGACATCTGCATACTTCAAGGTTTTGCTTTGACAGTCGCCAATTTGGAAATTGAGTTTCATAGACAGCGCCTTCGCACTATTCACCTCGAAATCCTTGATCGGGATTTCAAAAATCAAATCCATGCCTTTTTCAGGTTTATATGAATCTACAGTAGCAGATGCCGTCGCCAAGTATGTATTTTCCATTTGCTCGCTACCAGAAAAATCAGCAAAGGAACAGTACTTAACCTCCACTCTCGGCCCATTACTTGAGTTACCTAATTTGTTAGTAAAGTAATCATTGGGATCGTTTAGTATGCATCCCACAGTCACAACTATTTTCTGGGAACCGGCTTTACCTGTTTTCCCAGTCGGCCAATAATTATTAAGGTCTCCTCCCTCAAATTTGATGTTTAATGTATCCCCCGAACCCCCACCGCTCGCTCCGGTGGTCTTCACGGTCTGCAGCGTGAACTGAACGGAACCGGCGATATTGTTCAATGTCTGGCCTTTACTATCCTCCCATTCCTTCTCCACCTTGATCCTGGCATACTCATCGTCGGTCTCGGTATTGATGATCTTCATCACGGAGCCGGACTGACGGATGGCGGAACTCGTGGTTTCGCCATTCACCGTCATCTCATAGGTGATGGAGGGCGTGCCGGAGTTAAAGCCAGTCCATTCGGTTTCCTTCACGGTATAGCGGCCGGCGTCCATATTGTAGAAGTTAGCCGTCGGCCAGCCGGAGGAATTGCCAGCCAGCGTCACCTTGTTATCAGCGACAGTGACACCTGAAGGAAGCGCATCCCCCACGTTCTGCTTCAGCATCTCCGCATCTACAGCAATCGGATAGCCATCCTTGTAAACCTCAAAGGTGATGGTCCTTTCTTCACAATCGGTAACCGCATTGCCCTCCGCGTTACGCACCTCTTTGGTCACGGAGAAGTCGATATCCTCGGCTTTATTTGTAAAGACGGCTTCCCCTATCTCATTTTCGCACGTCGGGTCAGTGTAATACTTTACAGTGGGGGCATTGCTCAGAGGATCGGTCACCACTACCTTGGCATAGTAGGTCATAGTGGTGCCTTCCTTCTGGGTCACGCCCACGGGCATATTGGTGGTGTTCTCGGTGATCTTGTACACATAGGTCCCTGCCTCCGTGTAATAGATCATCGGGAAGGTGATGTTGCCGGTGTAAGTCTTACCATCCTCCTCGTCAGGATTGTGATTTTCCTCATTGTGGCCGATCACGTCAATGGGGTCCGCCTGCTGACGCTTTTTGCGCAGGTTCGCTGCATCCTCCGCGTTCGCCGTAGCAATGGCCTCCGCGGATACGTTATACTCATTCACCTTGATCAGCCTGGCGTCGAACAGGAACTCGGCCTTGTGCAGTTGCCGGCCTTCCAGGGTCTTCTTGCCTTCGAGGGTGGCCGTGGCCTTCTCCATGTACCCGTTCTCAAACTGCACGCTAAGCGCAGTGTCGCCATTCTTCGGCGTCACTGTGATGATGCCATCGCCCATGTCGGTCAGAACAAGGGTGATGGTCTTGTCCTTGTCGTAGATGACCTTGTTGTAGTCAAAGCCCTCAGGGAGATTGGCGGGATGCGGATTGGGCTCGGACTCGGTGATCACATAGGTGATCTCCTTTTCCAGATAGCCCTGGTTGTTGCGCTTCGCGCCGGCCATATCCTCCTGCGTGAAGGACAGGCGGTTGTTGTTGGTCGACGGGTCATTGTCATCGAGCTCTCCAAAGACCACGTTTCCTTCCGCGTCGTTATACCCCACGAGCGTCTTGCCGTCGCCGGACAGTGTAAACTTGAACTGCCCCGCCACGAGGGACATATTCACATTCTCGTCCTTGTCCTCCATCGTCTTGTGAACGGTGAAGTCCGTATGGCCTTCGGAAGTATACTTATTATTGTAGACGACCGATACGGCATCCGTAGCGGTATTTATACTATCTTCAATGTAGTATTCATACACCCCGTCATCATTGCTATCCACACCGACGGTGGTATAATGATCCACAGTCTTGGGATACTCAGTTATGACTGTCTCCCCAATCGCAGTCTCCGCCACATGATAATGCATGCCTTCGGTGAGACCGCCGATGGTCACCTTCCGTCCGTTGCGCAGCTTGACGGTCACCACAGTGACGTTGTTGACGGTATCATCCGTTACGGTCCAATCGGCATTCGCCACGCCGGCATGGGTCAGCAACGCTTTTTGATCTTCGGTCAACGCATGCTTGGTCTCGGCGGACTCTCCCGTCCACAGCTTAACAGTGAAGGTAAACTGCTTGTTGGTCGCGTCGGTGCCGTCCACCTTCTTCATCAGCGTCAGGCCGGTGGTGATGGTCTCGTTGTTGTACTCGGGATAAGCCACCCGTCCGCTGACGCCGGTGAGCAGCGTATTGTAGGATTCCAGGCTGCCGTTGGTCAACGGGAAGAATGCGTTCGGATCAAAGCTCGAGTAGTACTGCGGGCGGGAAACCCGATAGTCGATGTTGTGCAACCGGGCGGTCGTCTCGTCCAGCTTTTCCATCAGCACGGCCGCATAGAAGACGTGGTCGTCATAGATATAGTTGCCGTCGCCCTTCGTCTCGGTGATGCGGAAGATGTTCCAGCCCAGATCCAGCTCGCTGTGCTCGACGGTGCGGAAGCTGACCTGCTGGTTGGCGTTGTTGGCCTCCTCCTGAATGACCGTCCAGGGATTGGTTTCGTCGTAAGTCCTCCAATGGTTTGCTTGGGTGCCGTCCAGGGTCCAAGTCAGCTTTTCCAGCTTGAACTTGAACTTCACATCGTTGGAGGGAACCTTCTTGTCCAGATACTTCACCGCAAACAGGTTCACCTTCACGGAGTCAGGCATTTCCTCATACACATTGTGCCACTCAGCCGTGGAGTTGTAGACATAGCCGTCGGACACGATCCAGCCCGCCGTGGTGCCCTGTATGTCAATATTGGAGTCGTCGTTGGGCTGGAGGAAGATACCGCCGGCGGTGTCGATATTCACCTGACGAATCCGTCCCGCCAGGTTCCAGACGATGTGGCGGGCGACGTCGTCCATCCACGTATTCTGGTGCGTGCCGGTCGCCTCGGGGCTCTCGGTCTTCTGGCCGTTGACTACGAACTGCTCGATGTTCAGTTCATCATTCGTCTTTTTGAAGAAGTTGAAGACGATGAGCTGGCCGTCCTTCTTATTGATATTCAGGCCGCCGCTGTTCTCAATGAACTTTTCGATAAGGTCGCCGTTTATGTAGATGGTCGCGTTCTCATCAAAGCCGGTGGTATCGATGGTAATTTTTTCATCCGTACTCGAGAAGGACGGGGTCAGCGTGCAGGGCTTGGAGAGCAGCTCTGCGGAGATCCGCTTCATGTACTCGATGCCGGGTTCAACAATATTCTCGGAGAGGGAAGGCCCGTTGGAGGGTACGATGATGGTGTCGTCAGGATTATCGTACACGCTGCCTTCGGGGTAACCGCTGTACTGATCGACATAGACCATCAGCGTTCCGTTCAGGGGCTTGCCGATCTTGAGCCTGCCCCAGACCTCGTCATAGGCCACGTTGCCCACGGCATTGCGACGGTCGCCATCGACGACGTTGAACTGCGCAATGACGATGTTGCCGGGCTTCTCACCGGACAGGTCGGGACGCACGTCCGCGCCATGAGCGGAGAAATGGTTCACGGCAAAGTTGGTCTGCAGGTGGTTGCCCTGGAACAGGTGCTCCGCCACGATGCCGTATTCGATGTTGGGGCCCAGTATGGCGGCATAGTCGTAGTCGGCGGTGATGCTGTTGGAGGTCAGCGTGATCTGATCGTAGCACCAGATCGTGTCGCCAACTGTCTCCGTATAGTAGCTCGTGTCGCCGCGGGTGTCCTTGGTATCATACGTGACGGTGTAGGAAGACAGCTTATCGCTGACGTTGGGATAGTCCTCATCCAAAAAACCATATACGGTAGCTTTTTTATCCGCGATGAAGTAAGGGGTACCGCCGTCAACATATACAATCTCCGACGCCTTCTCCTCGCTTGGGTGCTTGAAGTGCTTGATCAACTTTACATCAATCTTTGTCTCGTGACCGGTAAACTTGTCGGGATTAGAAATAGTATCATCGAACATGGTCTTGTCTTTTGGCACCCAGTGACCAAAAGGCAAATCCAGATACAGATAGCCTTCCTCATCCATGGGAAGGTTCTTTAGTTGATCAGCGGTGATTTCGACGTTCGCCAGACCATAGTCAACGCCCGTCTTCTGGTGATAGACGCGGAGGAATACATAATAGAAGACAGATGTATCATTACCACCGGTACCCGAGGACAGCAGCGGGGTTGTCGCACCTTCGTTGAAGCGCAGACGCACCTTATATTTGTAGTTGGAGTCTGTGCGATGGATGTAGATATTGTTGGCGGGGTTGCCGCCGTCGTCTTTGGCAAATTTATAGCCAGCCTCCATCTGATCCTGGAGATTACTCGAATATACGAGCTTATCCAAAAGCTTATTCTTGGTGCTATCATAGGTGACAGTAAAATCATTACCTGACAATTCTGTGTTAGACCAGAGCAGACGGGTTACGATAGGATCATTGGCTTGGATAGTGTGAGCTTCGGTGACGCTATCATTCGTGCAATGATCGAGAGTTTCAATAGTTACGCTGGTCTGTGTGCCGGTCATGTCATTCAGCGCATCGACAGGTATCAACGAATAATAAGCACTATTGCCATCGCGATCCATTGCAGCGAGAAGATAATAGTGACCCGTCAGTTGAGGCTCGGGGATGGCACGGTCGGCATTCTCAGGCGCTACGTTATTAATTGCATGCTGTGCTTCATAATTCGAATCGAGGAATATAATATTGGTGGTATGGGGTAGCGGGTTATCATCCGTCACCTCAACCTCAACCTCTTCATCCTTCAACGTCAGGATCATCTGATCGGCATCGAAGGGCTGTTCGCTGGTCAGCAGGAAGTCATGCGCGGTGGTCAGCTCCACCGCCTCGCCGTTCACCGTCACCGGGCTCTCGGTGACCTCTTCCACGGTGAACAGCTCGGGATTGACAAATTCGACCTTCTCCACCTCGTCCACGGTGAAGGTCTCTCCGTTGGCCCGCGTCAAGCCGAGCTCCGCGATCAGCCGGCTCAGCAGCACCTGGCTGCCGCCCTTGATGACGACCTCGTTGTCGCCGTTGTGGAACTCGACGGTATACCGGATGACATACTCGGAGAAGCCGTCCGTGGTAAAGGAGACCTGGCCGTTCGCGACAGCCACATCCTCGATCTGCGTGGCCTCCCCGTTGTGGATGTGGAACAGCTCATAGGTGATATTGTCGATCACCGCGCCCTCGGGCACCAGGCTCGCCGCATCCACGGCGTGATCGACGGTCACGGCGAACTGGCCGCCCTTGGTAAACTCGTCGCCCTCGGGCATAGCGATGCTCACGTCAAAGGCCGTGTAGCCCGTGGCGGTCTCGATCTCATTCTTATCCTCGGTCTGATCCGCGTCAGTCGCGTCGGCGGGCGCCTCAGCGGCCTCCTCAGCAGCTTCCTGGGGCTGCTCTTCAACCGTCTCCTCAGCGGAGGCGGAATCAGCCTCTTCCTCCCCGGAAGCGGCGGCCTTTGCCTCAGCGGGCGCGGGCTCCGCCTCAGCGGACGCAGGCACGGCCTCCGGAATGTATTCCTCCACCAGCGCCTCGGTGTGCGCGTCGGAGAGGGCCTCGTAGGTCACCGTGGAGCCCGCGGGCACCTCGCCGTCAATCACCTCGACGGTGACGCCGTCCGCCTTCAGCTCCTTCTCCACGAGGGTCTGATAGTTGGTCACATTGATGATGATCGTGTAGACGGAATCGGTCAGGGTGATCGCGCCGTCGCCGGTGACCTTGATCGCGCCGTCAGCGTAAGTCACGCCGCCCTCGGCAGCGGTCGCCTCGAGGTTCTCCACGTCCACATCCGCCGTCGCCGACGCCTCGACGATCAGGCTGTCACCGGTCTCACCGGCCAGCAGGGACGCCACGTCGATCGCCACGCCGTCGTTCAGGGCGGTCAGTATCGTCTCGGCGTCAAAGTCCACGCCGTTGGCGACCACGTCGGTGAAGTCCACGCCGACGGTGATGTTCTTGTCCTCGACCACCACGTTCACGGTGTAGTACACCAGCGCGAACTTGTCCAGGCTCACCGTGTTGAAGTTGAGGCCCACGGCCCGGCCATCCTCGACGACCACGGCGTCCGGGATCAACTCCGCCTTGCCGTCGGCGATGTGGTATAAAGAGAAGTTCTCACCGGTGATGGGCTGATCAAGAGAGGTCTCCACATGCAGCTCCGTGCCCGGCTCCACGGCCTCGCCGGTGGTCACGTCCTCCAGGCCGATCTTGAAGACCTTGACGTTGAGGTCGCGCCCGTCTTCGTCCTCTTCGGCGTAGGCCACGCCACCGAGCAGATCGAACACCTTCGCCAGCAGCTTCGGGTCGTCCTTCACCTCGGTAAACAGGGAGAAGATGTCCTGATATTCCTGGGAGTCCTCCGGGGTCTCCTCAAACACCGGCGCGACGTTGAGCAGCGTGGCCTCGTCGTTCGCGGTCGTGATGGTGATGTTTTCGTTTTCAACCGTCTTCTCGGGCAGCACCAGGCCGGTGACCATGTAGGTCGTGCCGTTGAGCGCGTACTCCCCGTCGCCGGTGATGATCAGCGTCTCCGCATCGGGCTGCGCGTCCTCCGCCGCGGCTTCCCCGGCAGGCGCGTCCTCAGCCTGCGCCTCGTCGGCCTCCGCCGCTTCTTCCTCCGGCAGGGTGACCGCCACGCCGTCGGCGGAAGCGATCTCGGCTTCGTTGACCAGCACCGCGACCATCGAGGCGTCGTACAGGTACACGGCGTGCTCGTCGGTGGCAATGTAGTCGGTGAAGTCCAGCGTGACCGCCTTCTGTGCGGCCACGGCCGCCTCGGCCTGCCCGTCGTCCTCAGGCTGGTCCCCGTCGGCAGCCGCGTCGTCCGCCGGCGCCTCATCCGCGGGCGCATCCTCGGCCTGCGCGTCGTCGCCGGTCTGCGCCATATCCTCAGTCGCCTTGCCGGGGATGATCAGGCCGGTGACCACGTAGTTCGTGCCGTTGAGCGCATATTCCCCGTCGCCCTCGATGACGAGCACGCCGCCCTCGTCGGCGGACGCCTCGTCGGCTTCCTCAGCGGACGCCTCATCGGCTTCTTCGGTGGACGCCTCGTCGGCGGCCTCCTCTTCCCCGGACGCCGTGACCGCCACGCCGTCGACCGAGTCGATCTCCGCCGTGTTCACCAGCACCGCGCCCATCTCCGCGTCGAAGAGGTACACCGTGTGCGCATCCTCAATGTTGTAATCCGCAAAGTCCAGCGTGACCGTCTTCACAACGACCGCTTCGCCCGTCTGATCGTCGCCGGCCTGATCGTCCACGGCGGCGGTGTCGTCGTCCTGCGCCTCGCCGGTCTGATCATCCACAGTCGCGGTGTCGTCCGCGTCCTGCGCGTCGCCGGTCTGCTGATCTTCCACATCAGCGGTGTCGTCCGCATCCTGCACGTCGCCGATCTGATCATCCGCAGCGACGGTGTCGTCCGCATCCTGCACGTCGCCGATCTGATCATCCGCAACGGCGGTATCGTCCGCGTCCTGCGCGTCGCCGGTCTGATCGTCCGCAACAGCGGTATCGTCATCCTGCGTGTCGCCGGTCTGATCGTCCGCAACAGCGGTATCGTCATCCTGCGCGTCGCCGATCTGATCGTCCGCAACCGCGATATCATCCGCGTCCTGCGCGTCGGAGGCGTCGGCTGCGCCCGTAACACTTTCGTCATTTTCAGCCGGGGCCGCATCCGTCGTCTCACCGATATCGGTGGCCACATCCGCCTCACCGACTTCGGTTTCTATTTCACCGACTTCAGTTTGTTTCTGTTCCGTTTCAATTATTTCATTACTATTAAATATCTCTTCATCCTGCTCAACAATTTCCTCGGACGGCTCAGAGGGCTCTTCCACAGCGGGCGCATCCTCAACCGCGGCATCCGCCGACGCTTCGGGGGCGGCAGCCACGGCCTGGCCGTTCGTCAGCCACACTGTTTCGATGCTGTCGGCGTTGGCCACGCCCAGCTGCACCCGGTCGAAGCTCTCCAGGACCTTGATGACGTATTCGTCCTCGACGCCCTCCACCGGCTCGGCGGAGATGTGCGCCTCCACGAAGGTGTCGTTCACGATCTCGCCCACGGCGGTGACGCCGCTGATCCCCAGCCCGGCCGCCTTCATGATGTCGGACAGGAAGGCCACGCTTCCGCCGTCCAGACTGTAGTCGATTTCCGCCTCGTCGGCGTTGTCTTCGCTTTCGGTGTTATTGTCGGCGACATCGTCGACCGTCACGCTATCGTCGCCGCTATCGTCGTACAGATCTTCGAGGTCGTACTCCACCTCGAGGCCGTTGAAGGAATCCGCCTCGGCGTTGAAGTCCGCGCCGTCCGCGTCCAGATCCAGCGAGGTCTCGCCGACCGCCTCGTCCACGTTCTCGGAGGAGATGTTGACGTCCTCGTCATCCATGGGGCTTGCCAGCACCACCTGGCTGTTCAGGTCCATGAACTCGTCAAAGACCGTGGGCTCCGGCTGGACGGGCCGCTGCTGGTAGCAGGCGTCGGTGTGCTCATGCTCCGCCAACCCGCACACCAGCTCCCCGGCCTCGTTGTAGCAGGCCTCGGAGTGCACGTGCTCCGTCAGTCCGCACATCGGCAGGTGTTGCAGCGTATCGGCCTTGAATTTGAGGGTGTTCAGGGTGAAGAGCAACACAAACGCGCTCAGTATCGCGATGATCCGCCTGAGCTTGCCCTTCTTCATATACCCGTGGACTTTTTCCTGAACGCCCGCGTGCTTTTCCAGGATCTGCCGATCCGTCCGGGGTCCCGTCCTTCCCTGGAGCTCCGCTCCATTCTGGATATTCTGATTGTTCTTTTTCATATCCCGCACATCCTCTTTGTTTTCCTCCGGTCGCCCCGACCGGGAGAGAAGCGCCATACCCTGTGGCTTTTACGTCCTGTCAAAAATGCCTCATTCCACGATTCCGATCTTTTCAAAGGGCCAGACCCTTAGGAGCACCCTTCCGACGATCTGCTCCTCCGCGACGCATCCCACCGCCGTGTTGCGGCTGTCGGAGCTCGTCGCCCTGTGATCTCCCATCACGAAGATCTTCCCGTCGGGCACCTGATACGGCAGCGTGATGTTGCAGTCTCCCAGCGCCTTCTCGCCGACATAGGGCTCGTCCAGCGGCACGTCGTTGATGAACACGTTGCCGTCCTGGTCGATGTTGACCCATTCGCCGGCGTTGGCGATCACGCGCTTGACCAGGATCTTGTTGTTGTAGTAAAACGCGATGACGTCGCCCTTCTGGAACTTCAGTCCCTTGGGGGCCACGATGATCTCGCCCTCGAACAGCGACGGCGTCATGGACTCGCCCACGACCTGCAATACCGGTATCCACAGCATGGAGATCAGCACCGCGATGGCCGCCACGATCATCAGCGCGCTGACGGTACTGCGCAGCGTGGCCTTGTAATTGCGCTTGTGGCGTTCCCGCCGAAGCTCGGCCTCGAGCTGTTCGACCGTCGGATTCCCGATAACCTTTCGCTTCATGATCAGCCCTTCCTCCGGAACAGGCCGCCCCGGCGCTTGCCTTCATCCTGCGGCGGCGTCAAAGGGGCGGGCGGCTCGGGCGCGGGTTGTACGCTGGGCGCAGCCTCCCGCCGCGCCTCGCTCAACAGCTTCCGGGCCTCCTCGCGCGCCTGCGCGACGATCTCCTCCGCGTTGCGCTGGGCCTCGGCCACCAGCGCGTCGGCGCGCTGGCGCATCTCCTCGGCATAGCGATCCGCCGCCTCCTGCGCCGCGGTGAACACCCCGCTCAAACGCAGCGCCGCCTCCGCGATGGAGCCCGACTCCTCGAGGGCGATCTTTTTATCGTTCAGCGCGGCTTCGCTCTCCTCCAGCGCGGCGTTCATTTCGTCAATCTGGCGCTGCTGGCTGATCAGTATCTGCAAGAGATCCTCGCGATGCAGCTTTCTAAGCTCTTTATCGGTCATTTTATCCCTTTCGGCAACTTCGAAAAACCCTGTTTTCGCAAGCATTACCTCGTAAAGAAACCTTGTTTTACAGGGTTTTCCGAAGTAAGGTTTGCGGCAAAGCGAGGTTCTTCAAGGTTCCCTTTCACACGCCGTCTCCGGCGGGAAATCTCCGGGTGCTTTCATCGTGTCGCGGCAGCCCGCGCGATCCGCGCAAACGCCGCCGGAGGTCATACCCCTCTACTATTCCACCCTTCTACAGAATTTTAGCATTTTCGGGTTACTTAGATGGTTACCTATTTTTCACAGCCCCGGGTTGCGGACAGTTTTTTGATTTTTCGGGCATTTTCGCCGTTTTTCCGGGGCTTTTTTGTCCCCCGTCCCCCGCCGTTTCGCGTCACGTTTCTACCATTATATATCTAAATCGTTTTCGCCTGAAAAACCAATGTAGAATTATTACACATGTTTCCATAAATTTCAATACAATTTCACATTCTCGCCGAGGGGCTTCCCGCGCCTTTCGCGCCTCCCAAACGGAGTATTGACGCCGGGGTCGATTTAATATATATTGATTATAAAAACAGGCGGACAAGACCGGAGGCGCATCATGAACACATTGTCATTGAACGGCGCGTGGCTCTTGGACATTCCGGGGCTGCGCAGAAAAAACCTGGCCGCGACGGTGCCGGGGGACATGTACAACGACCTATTGAACGACGGGGAGATCGCGGACCCCTTCTGGCGCGACAACGAGACGGCCGCGCTTCAAATCATGGCGCAGGACTTCGTCTATCACCGCGCCTTTTCAGTCCCCGCGGACCTCCTCAAGTGCGACCAGGTGCTCCTGCGCTGCGAGGGCCTGGACACGCTGGCGACCATCGACTTGAACGGCGCGCGCGTCGGCAAGGCGGACAACATGCACCGCACCTGGGAGTTCGACGTGAAATCCCTGCTCCATGAGGGGGAAAACGCCATCTCCGTGACCTTCGCCTCCCCCACCCGCTTCATCCGCGAGGCCAACGCCGCGCGGTTCGTGGAGGGCTCCTCCGACGCCATGGAGGGCTTCCCGCAGATCCGCAAGGCCCACTGCATGTTCGGCTGGGACTGGGGTCCCCGGCTGCCCGACTGCGGTATCTGGCGCGACATCATGCTCCTCGGCGTGGACTACGCCCGCATCCGCGACGTGCACATCCGCCAGCGCCACGAGGGCGGCAGGGTCGTCCTCAGCGTGGATACCCACCTTGACCGCTGCGCGGATGCCGACCCCCGGGTCGCCGTCACCGTCACCGCCCCGGACGGCGACGTGCTCTTCGCCATGGGCGAATCGTGCGAGATCACCGTGGAAAACCCCATGCTCTGGTGGCCCGCGGGCCTGGGCGGGCAGCCGCTTTACAGGGTGGAGGTCGCGCTGACCTGCGAGGGCGCGGCGCTGGACACGTGGCAGGGCAAAATCGGCCTTCGGACGCTGTCCGTCTGCCGGAAAAAGGACCCCGACGGCCAGGGCGAGACCTTCTGCCACATCGTCAACGGCGTGAAGGTGTTCGCCATGGGCGCGGACTACATCCCCGAGGACAACCTGCTGGGCCGCCGGAGCCCCGCGCGCACCCGGCGGCTGTTGGAGGACGCGAAGCTGGCCAATATGAACTGTATTCGCGTCTGGGGCGGCGGATGCTACCCGGAGGACTGGTTCTACGACCTGTGCGACGAGCTGGGCCTGCTGGTCTGGCAGGACTTCATGTTCGCCTGCGCGGTGTACTACCTGACCGACGCCTTCGATCAGAACATCCGCGCCGAGTTCACCGACAACGTGCGCCGCATCCGCCACCACGCCGCGCTGGCGCTGTGGTGCGGCAACAACGAGATGGAGTCCTTCGTCAAGGAGGGCGAGTGGGTCAACAGCCCCCGGGAGGTGGCCGACTACATCAAGATGTACGAGTACATCATCCCCCAGGTGCTGAAGGCCGAGGACCCCGACACCTTCTACTGGCCCTCCAGCCCCTCCAGCGGCGGCAGCTTCGACGCGCCCCAGAGCCCCGACCGCGGCGACGTGCACTACTGGGACGTGTGGCACGGCCTGAAGCCCTTCACCGAGTACCGCAAGTTCCTGTTCCGCTACGTGTCGGAGTTCGGCTTCCAGTCCTTCCCCTGCATGGCCACCATCGAGTCCTTCACCGAGCCCGCCGACCGCAACGTGTTCTCCCGCATCATGGAGAAGCACCAGCGCAACGCCTCCGCCAACGGCAAGATCGCGGAGTACCTGTCCCAGACCTACCTCTACCCCAACAGCTTCGACGCCTTCGTGTACGCCTCCCAGCTTCTGCAGGCCCAGGCCATGCAGTACGGCGTGGAGCACTGGCGCCGCCACCGGGGCCGCTGCATGGGCGCGGTGGTGTGGCAGTTAAACGACTGCTGGCCGGTGATCAGCTGGTCCTCCATCGACTACTTCGGCCGGTGGAAGGCGCTGCACTACTACGAAAAGCGCTTCTTCGCACCGATTTTGATCTCCTGCCACGAGGAGGGCATACTCTCCCAGAACACCAACATCAACGCCGAGCACTTCCCCGACCGCATGTCCGCCCGGCTGTGCGTGACCAACGACACGATGGCCGACTTCACCGGCACCGCCCGCTGGGCCCTGCGCCGGCCCGACGCCTCCGTGATCCGCGAGGGCCGCTTCGACGTCGCCGTGCCCGCCCTGAGCGCCCGCTGGCTCTCCGAGGCCCAGGACTTCTCGTCCTTCGGCTTCTACGACTGCTACTATTCCTACGACCTCGAGGATCAGGACGGCGCCCGCGTCGGCGGCGGCAGCGTGCTCTTCTGCGCGCCCAAGCACTTCAACTTCGCCGACCCCCGCCTCGAAGCCCGCCTGGACGGCGATGCCATCGTCGTCACCGCCGCCGCCTACGCCCGCTCCGTGGAGATCCAGGCCGGCCCCGACACCGTGCTCGAGGATAACTTCTTCGACATGAACGCCGGCGAGCGCCGCGTGCGGATATTGCGCGGCACACCGAGCAGCGTCGGCGTAAGGAGTGTGTACGATATCCGATGATGAATGAGGAATTAGGAGTTAGAAATTAGGAATTGAATTGCCGGCTACCGCCATTCTGCGTGAAATCGAAGGCGGCAGCGGCATCCTTTAATTCCTAATTCCTCATTCCTAATTCCTAATTACCCGAAAGGAGCGAACCCCATGAACATACCTTCTCTCATCTCTCAAATGACCCTCGAAGAAAAAGCCGGCCTGTGCTCCGGCGCGGACTTCTGGCACACCAAGGCCGTCGAGCGGCTGGGCATCCCCGCCACGATGGTCTCCGACGGCCCCCACGGCCTGCGCAAGCAGGACGAGACCGGCGACCACCTGGGCGTGAACGACTCCATCGAGGCGGTGTGCTTCCCCGCCGCCTGCGCCACCGCGGCGTCCTTCGACCGGGCGCTTCTGACCCGCATGGGCGAGGCCATCGGCGATTCCTGCCAGCACGAGCGCCTGTCCGTGGTGCTGGGCCCCGCGGTGAACATCAAGCGCTCCCCGCTGTGCGGCCGGAACTTCGAGTACTTCTCCGAGGACCCCTACCTGACCGGCGAGATCGCCGCGGCCTACATCCAGGGCGTACAGAGCCGCGGCGTGGGCACCTCCATCAAGCACTTCGCCGCCAACAACCAGGAACACCGGCGCATGTCCTCCTCCTCCGACGTCGACGAGCGCACCCTTCGCGAGATCTACTTCCCCGGCTTTGAGATCCCCGTCAAAAAGGCCAGGCCCTGGACCGTGATGTGCTCCTACAACCGCTTAAACGGCGTCTATGCCAGCGAAAACCCCTGGCTGCTCACCGACGTGCTCCGCAAGGAGTGGGGCTTCGACGGCTACGTGATGTCCGACTGGGGCGCGGTGTCCGACCGCGTGGCGGGCGTGGCCGCGGGGCTGGACCTGGAGATGCCCGCCTCCGGCGGCGTGAACGACCGCAAGATCGTCGAGGCCGTGAAGTCCGGCAGGCTGGACGAGGCCAAGCTGGACCTGGCCTGCGAGCGCATACTCAACATCGTATACCGCGCCGTCGAAAACGCGAAACCCGACACCCCGTGGGACAAGGAGGCCCAGCACTTACTGTCCGCCGAGATCGCCGCGGAGTGCATGGTGCTTCTGAAGAACGAGGGCGGCCTGCTGCCCCTGTCGAAGGGCGATCCCGTGGCCTTCATCGGCGAATTCGCCGAAAAGCCCCGCTTCCAGGGCGGCGGCTCCAGCCACATCAACAGCTTTAAGACCACCGGCGCGCTGCAGGCCGCCGAAGGTCTGAACGTGACCTACGCCCGGGGCTACGACGTGCAGAACGACTGCGCCACCGACGCCATGATCGCCGAGGCCGTAGCCGCCGCGCGGGCCGCGAAGGTCGCCGTGGTGTTCGCGGGCCTGCCGGATTCCTACGAATCCGAGGGCTACGACCGCACCCACATGCGCCTGCCCGACTGCCAGGTGAAGCTCATCGAGGCCGTGACCGCCGCCAACCCCGATACCGTGGTGGTGCTGCACAACGGCTCCCCGGTGGAGATGCCGTGGATCGGCAGGGTGAAGGCCGTGCTGGAGGCCTACCTCGGCGGCCAGGCGGTGGGCCTCGCCACCGTGCGCGTCCTCTACGGCGACGCCAACCCCTCCGGCCACCTGGCGGAATCCTTCCCCCTCAAGCTCTCCGACAACCCCTCCTACCTGTTCTACGGCGGCGAGCCCCGGGGCACCGAGTACCGCGAGGGCGTGTTCGTGGGCTACCGCTACTACGACAAGAAGGAGTTGGACGTGCTGTTCCCCTTCGGCCACGGCCTGTCCTACACCACCTTCGAGTACTCCGACCTGCGGCTGTCCGCCGACCACATCAGGGACACCGACGTCCTGACCGTGACCTGCACCGTCAAAAACACCGGCGCGCGCCCGGGCAAGGCCGTCGCGCAGCTCTACGTGGGCGACGTGGACGGCGACGTCATCCGCCCCCTCCGGGAGCTCAAGGGCTTTGAGAAGATATTCCTCGCCCCCGGCGAATCGAAGGAGGTCGCCTTCACGCTGGACAAGCGCGCCTTCGCCTACTGGAACAGCGCCATCCACGACTGGCACGTGGAGACCGGCGACTTCACCATTGAGATCGGCGCGTCCTCCCGCGACCTGCCGCTCAGTGCTGTGGTCAACGTGGCCTCCACCGTGGACCTGCCCGTGCGCTACGACGCCGACAGCATCTTCATGGACGTCATGAAGACCAAGCGCGGCCGCGAGGTCATGAAGCCCCTGCTGGAGGTCATGAACGCCACCTTCCACCCCGGCGAGGCCGAATCCGCCGCCTCCGCCGAGGCCATCTCCGACGACATGACCCTCGCCATGCTCAACTACATGCCCCTGCGCGGCATACTCAGCTTCGGCGGCGGCAACCTGCCCGACGGCTTCCTGGAAAACATCATCTCCCAGCTGAACACCTGATGCTCCTCGTAGGGACGCCATTCATGGCGTCCGCGTTCCCCGCGCCCACCCCGCGCGGGGGATTATTGTATATTTATACATTTATCGTCGCATAATTTTACATTCCCCGGGTTGCATTTCCCCCGTCGCGGTAATATAATATCAGATATTAAATCCAAGCATGGAGGCGTCCGACATGAACTTAAAGGGCAGAAGTTTTTTGAAGCTATTGGACTTCACCCCGGAGGAGATACTGGGACTGATCGACCTGGCGGCGAAATTAAAGGCAAAGAAGAAGGCGGGCGAGGCCCACGACGATTTCAGGGGCAAAAACATCGCGCTGATCTTTGAAAAGACCTCCACCCGCACCCGCTGCGCCTTCGAGGTGGCGGGCCACGACCTGGGCATGGGGGTGACCTACCTCGACCCCACCGGCAGCCAGATCGGCAAGAAGGAGTCCATCGCGGACACGGCCCGGGTGCTGGGCCGGATGTACGACGGCATCGAGTACCGGGGCTTCGGCCAGGAGATCGTGGAGGCGCTGTCCAAGTATTCCGGCGTGCCGGTGTGGAACGGGCTGACCAACGAGTTCCACCCCACCCAGATTTTGGCGGACATGCTGACCATCCGGGAGCGCTTCGGCACGCTCAAGGGCAATAAACTGGTCTACATGGGCGACGCCCGCTACAACATGGGCAACAGCCTGATGGTCGGCTGCGCGAAGCTGGGCATGGACTTCGTGGCCTGCGCCCCCGAGAAGTACTTCCCGAACCCCGCCCTGGTGGCGGAATGCGAGGCCATCGCTTCGCACACCGGCGCGACGGTCCGCTTCATCGAGGACCCCGCCGAGGCCGTGAAGGGCGCGCACGTGATCTACACCGACGTGTGGGTCTCCATGGGCGAGCCGGACGAGGTGTGGGCGGAGCGCATCGCCGACCTCGAACCCTACCGGGTCAACGCCGAATTGATGGCCATGGCCCGGCCCGACGCGGTGTTCATGCACTGCCTGCCCTCCTTCCACGACCTGGGCACCGGCATCGGCCGCAAGATCCACGAAAAGTTCGGCCTGACCTGCATGGAGGTCACCGACGAGGTGTTCGAGGGGCCGCAGTCCATCGTGTTCGACGAGGCCGAAAACCGCATGCACACCATCAAGGCCGTGATGGCGGCGACCCTCGCCTGATCGAGCCTCCCCGCCCGTTTCCGTATAATTATACATTTTTCCCTTACCGAGGTATGATCTATGAAGCGCTACCTGATATTGCAAGACGGCACGGTTTACGAGGGTACGGCCTTCGGCGCGGACGCGCCCTCCGTCGGCGAGCTGGTGTTCAACACCGGCGTGGTGGGCTACATCGAGACGCTGACCGACCCCAGCTACTACGGCCAGATCGTGATGCAGACCTTCCCGCTGATCGGCAACTACGGCGTCATCGAGGCGGACTTCGAGGGCGAATGCCGGGTGAAGGGCTACGTGGTGCGGGAGTGGTGCCCCACCCCCAGCAACTTCCGCAGCCAGTACGACCTGGACACCTTTTTAAAGAAGAAGGGCGTGCCGGGCATCTGCGGCATAGACACACGGGCCGTCACCCAGCACCTTCGGGAGTCCGGCGTGATGAACGCCATGCTGTGCGACGCGACGCCGGAGGGACTGGACGCGATCAAAGCCTACGCCGTCACGGACGCCGTGCGATCGGTGTCCACCGGCATCACCGAGGTGTTTCCCGCGACGGGGGAGAAGCGGTTCAGCGTCACCCTGATCGACTACGGCGCGAAGGCCAACATCGAGCGCGAACTTCAAAAGCGCGGCTGCGAAGTGAAGATGGTGCCCTACGACACCCCCGCCGAGGCCATCCTCGCGGCGCACCCCGACGGCGTCATGCTGTCCAACGGCCCCGGCGACCCGGCGGAGAACACCGCCTGCATCGCACAGATCAGGAAGCTGCTGGGCAGGGTCCCGATCTTCGGCATCTGCCTGGGCCACCAGCTCACGGCGCTGGCCGCCGGCGGCAGGACCGAAAAGCTCAAGTACGGCCACCGCGGGGCGAACCAGCCCTGCCGGGACCTGGTCACCGGCCACACCTACATCACCAGCCAGAACCACGGCTACGCGGTGGTGTCCGACAGCCTGCCCGCGGGGCAGGTGCGGTTCGTCAACGCCAACGACGGAACCTGCGAGGGCGTCGATTACCCCGAATACCGCGCCTTCACCGTGCAGTTCCACCCCGAGGCCTGCGCCGGCCCCATGGACACGTCGTTCCTCTTCGACAGGTTTATTGATTTGATGGGAGGCGCCGCGCATGCCGCTGAATAAAGATATCAAAAAGGTCCTGATGATCGGCTCCGGCCCCATCGTGATCGGCCAGGCGGCGGAATTTGACTACGCCGGGGCCCAGGCCTGCCGCGTTTTAAAGGCATCGGGCGTCAACGTGGTGCTGGTCAACTCCAACCCCGCCACCATCATGACCGACAAGGCCCTGGCCGACGAAATCTACCTGGAGCCGCTGACCGTCGAGACCGTCAAGCGCATCATCGAAAAGGAAAAGCCCGACAGCATGCTGGCGGGCCTGGGCGGCCAGACGGGGCTCACGCTGGCCATGCAGCTCAACCGCGAGGGCTTCCTGCAATCCCACGGCGTGCAGCTCATCGGCGTGAACGTGGACGCCATCGACAAGGCGGAGGACCGCCAGCTGTTCAAGGACGCCATGGCCGCCATCGGCGAGCCGGTGATCCCCTCGGACATCGCTTCGGACGTCCCCACCGCCGTCGCCATCGCGGACAAAATCGGCTACCCGGTCATCATCCGCCCGGCCTTCACGCTGGGCGGCGGGGGCGGCGGCGTGGCGTACTCCGCGGAGGAATTGCGCGAGGTCGCCCGCATCGGCCTGGACGCCTCCCCCATCACGCAGGTGCTGGTGGAGCGCTACATCGCCGGGTGGAAGGAGATCGAGTTCGAGGTCATGCGCGACGCCATCGGCAACGTCATCGCCGTGTGCTCCATGGAGAACGTCGACCCGGTGGGCATCCACACCGGCGACTCCATCGTCGTCGCCCCGGCGCTCACCCTCTCCAACAGGGAGTACCAGATGCTCCGGTCCTCGGCGCTGAACATCATCTCCGCGCTGGGCATCGTGGGCGGCTGCAATTGCCAGTTCGCGCTCAACCCCGACAGCTTCGAGTACGCCGTGATCGAGGTCAACCCCCGCGTGTCGCGCTCCTCGGCGCTGGCGTCGAAAGCCACCGGCTATCCCATCGCCAAGGTGACCACCCAGATCGCCCTGGGCTACACGCTGGACGAGATCAAAAACGAGGTCACCGGCAAGACCTGCGCCTGCTTTGAGCCCGCCGTGGACTACGTGGTGGTGAAGTTCCCCAAGTGGCCGTTTGACAAGTTCAACACCGCCTCCCGCCGCCTGGGCACCCAGATGAAGGCCACCGGCGAGGTCATGGCCATCGCGCCGTCCTTTGAGATGGCGCTGATGAAGGCTGTGCGCGGCGCGGAGATCAAGCTGGACACGCTCAACCGGCCCTATAACGGCCCCGAGCCCGTCCGCGACCGCCTGGCCGTCCCGGACGACAACCGGCTGTTCACCGTGTTCGAGGCGCTGAAGGACGGCGTCAGCGTGGACGAGATCCACGACATCACGAAGATCGACCGCTGGTTTTTGTACCGGCTTCAAAACCTCGCGGACTATGAGCGGCGCATCGCGGGCGGCTTGTCCGACGAGGACTACCTCCTCGGCAAAAAGCTGGGCTATCCCGACGCGGCGCTTCGCCGCCTCTCCGGCCGGGACGCGCTGCCCGAAATCGCCTCGACTTACAAGATGGTGGACACCTGCGCGGCGGAGTTCGACGCCGAAACCCCCTACTTCTACGAAACCTTCGATCAGGTCTGCGACGCCCGCAATTTCCCCAGGAGCGGCAAGCCGGTCATCATGGTGCTGGGTTCAGGCCCCATACGCATCGGGCAGGGCATCGAGTTTGACTACTCCTCGGTGCACTGTGTCTGGACGCTCAAGCAGCTGGGCTACGACGTGGCGATCGTCAACAACAACCCGGAGACCGTCTCCACCGACTACGACACCGCCGACCGGCTGTACTTCGAGCCGCTGACCGACGAGGACGTCATGCGCATCATCGCGGTGGAGAAGCCCGTGGGCGTGGTGGTGGCCTTCGGCGGCCAGACGGCCATCAAGCTGACCCAGCACCTCGACCGCGCGGGCGTGACGATCCTCGGCACCTCCGCCGAGGGCATCGACATCGCCGAGGACCGCGAGCGCTTCGACGCGCTGCTGGAGCGCTTCGCCATCCGCCGCCCGAAGGGCACGGCCGTGCGCACGATGGACGAGGCCCTCGAGGCCGCCAACGCGCTGGGCTACCCGGTGCTGTTGCGGCCCAGCTACGTCATCGGCGGCCAGAACATGACCATCGCCCACGCCGACCACGACGTGAGGGCCTACATGACCCGCATACTCGCTGGCGGCATCGAAAACCCGGTGCTCGTGGACAAGTACATGTCCGGCGTGGAGCTGGAGGTGGACGTGATCTCCGACGGCACGGACGTGCTGATTCCCGGCATCATGCAGCACATCGAGCGCGCGGGCGTGCACTCGGGCGACTCCATCGCCGTCTACCCGCCCTTCTCCCTCGACGATTCCATGATGGAGACCGTGGTGGAATCCTCGGAGAAGCTGGCGCTGGCGCTGGGCACGAAGGGGCTTGTGAACATACAGTACCTCGTCTACCGCGGGGAGCTGTACGTGATCGAGGTCAACCCCCGGGCCAGCCGCACCATCCCCTACATCAGCAAGGTCACCGACATCCCCATGGTGGACATCGCCAGCCGCGTGATGACGGGACAGTCGCTTAAAGACCTGGGCTACGGCACGGGCCTGTGCAAGACCCCGCCCTACTGCGCGGTGAAGGTGCCGGTGTTCTCCTTTGAGAAGCTCACCGACGCCAACAGCTACTTGAGCCCCGAGATGAAGTCCACCGGCGAGGTGCTGGGCATCGGCAAGAACCTGTCGGAGGCGCTGTTCAAGGGCCTCATCAGCTCAGGCATACGGCTGCCCCACCCCGGCGACGCGGCGGGCGTGCTGCTGTCCGTGGACGAGTACGACTACCCCGAGGTCATCGGCGTGGCGCGCCGCTACGCGGATCTGGGCTGCGTGCTGTACGCCACCGAGGGCACCGCGGAGGTCATCGCCACGCTGGGCATACCGGTCACCTCCGTGAAGGGCATCCGGGAGAGCGACCACTGCTTCGAGCTTCTGGAGAGCGGGAAGATCAACTACATCATCTACACCGGCGCGCTCTTGGACAGCACCCTGGAGGACTACATCGCGCTGCACCGCAAGGCGCTGTCGCTGAACATCGCCTGCCTCACGTCGCTGGACACCGCCGTGGCGCTGGCGGACATACTGCTGTCCCGCTACAGCCAGTTGAACACCGAGCTTGTGGACATAAACCACATGCGCCATGAGCGCCAGACCCTGCGCTTTGCCAAGATGCAGGGCGCGGGCAACGACTACATCGTCATCGACAACCGCGACGGCGGTATACAGTGCCCCGAGAGCCTGTGCGTGCGGCTGTGCGAGCAGCACTACGGCGCGGGGGCCGAGGGCATGGTGCTGATCGAGCCCTCCGACGTCGCCGACGCCCGCATGCGCCAGTACAACCGCGACGGCTCCGAGGGCGCGATGGGCGGCAACGCCATACGCTGCGTGGCCAAGTACCTCTACGACAAGGGCATCGTGCAGAAGCGGGACATCGCCATCGAGACCCAAAGCGGCATCCGGCGGCTTCACCTGTTCACCCGCTACGGCCGGGTGTCCTCCGTGGCCGTGGACATGGGCCGGGCCTCCCTCGACCCGGCGTCGCTGCCCTGCACGCTGGAGGGCGACAGGATCGTCGACCGCCCCGTGGCAATCGGCGGCCAAACCTACGCCGTGACCTGCGTGTCCATGGGCAACCCCCACTGCGTCACCTTCGTGGACCACGTGGAGGCCGTGGACCTCGACCGCGTGGGCCCGTGCTTCGAGAACGCGCCCATATTCCCCCAGCGGGTGAACACCGAGTTCGTGCACGTGGTCAACCCCACCACGCTGCGCATGCGCTGCTTCGAGCGCGGCAGCGGCGAGACCATGGCCTGCGGCACCGGCGCCTGCGCCGCCGTGGTGGCCGCCGCCGAAAACGGGCTGTGCGTGAAGGACGTGGACGTGCAGGTGCAGGTGCCCGGCGGCAACCTGCTGGTGCGCTATTCCGACGACGCCGTGACCCTCACCGGCAACGCCGAAATGGTGTACGAGGCGGAGACGAGCTATTGACAGTTGTTGCGCTTCGCGCAAATTGGGAATTGGGAATGGGAAATGGGAAATTGTGGTGCAAATCCTGACGGATTTGTTTGATTGATATGGAGGTAACTGTACAGACCTGCTCTGCATATCCGGCGGGCGATGGGGGCATCGCCCCTACAACCACGCAAAACCGTAGGGGCGCTTCCGCGCTTGCACTTGCACTCATCGCCTCACAATCCCGTATCCGTAGGGGCGATGCCCTCATCGCCCAACCCCCGTAAAACCCGTAGGGGCGGCGATGCGCTGCCCGCCCTCAAGTACGTCGTGTTTCGTACCCGGGCGGGCGCCGCATCGGCGCCCCTACGCATGTTTCATGAATGGTTATTTAATTGAGCGGCAGCCACTATTTCTAATCCCTAATCCCTATTCCCTAATCCCTTTCCCTCGGTCATTTCCTCAATCTCCTCCGGCGTCAGCAGCTGCAGCGTGACCTGATTGGGCAGGCAGATGATCATGTTGCCCAGTATACGGTCCTTGCGGTTGTCGATGGTGACCTCGCCCTGCTGCACGCAATCGTGGTTTTCGCAGGTGGAATCCTCCATCCACACGCCGTCGGGGGTCAGGTGGATGACGTTCTCGGCGGGAGTGCCGTCGGGCAGGATCTGCTTGAGGTGGTAGGAATACTCCCCTTCGTCGGGCAGCGGCAGAAAGCCCATCTGGGTGGCCGTGGACACCAGCACATAGGCGCTGGCGGGCTGGGGCATGGCCTTGGGGGCGTCGGTCCCGTCGCCGGGTTCAGGCGAAAGGCTCGCAGCCGGCGCTTCGGCCGGCGCTTCGGCCAGCGCCGCGCCGACGCACAGCGTCAGCGCCAGCAGCAGGGCCAATATCTTGTGAAACAATACAATACACCTCTTACGCAATGCCCATGAAGCCCATGAACGCCAGCGCCATCAGCGAGGCGGAGACCAGGGTGATGGGCAGCCCCTTCATGGGCTCGGGGATACGGGAATACCTTATGCGCTCCTGCACGCCCGCCATCAGCGTGATGGCGACCAGGAAGCCCAGGCCGCCGAACAGCCCGTGCAGCGCGGCGTCGGCGATGCCGCAGCCCGCGTCGGTATTCATCAGCGCCACGCCCAGCGCCGCGCAGTTGACGGCGATCATCATGCCGGCCTCGTTCATGGCGTCGTTCAGCTTCGGGAAGGCCGCCTTCAGGCAAAGCCCCACCAGCAGTGCAGCGATCAGGCTGACCACCACGTAGGCCAGCACCCGCAGGTACTCGGCCTTCATCGGCACGAGGGCGTATTTCTCCAGCGCCCAGCAGCCCGCGGAGGCCAGCGCCATGATCACGGCGGTGACCAGCCCCAGGCCGACGGCGGTCCCGACGCGCCGGTCCTCGTCAAACAGCGCGGAGCTGCCCAGCAGCCTCGCAAACACGAAGTTTTGGGTGAACACGCAGCTCACCAGGAAGAGCAGTGTGCGGGTCATGCGGCCTCATCCTCCTTTCCGGAGCGTTTCGGTTTGATCAGGTTGGCAAGGCCCGCCAGCAGGCCCAGCAGCAGAAGCCCGCCCGCCGGCAGCGCGGCCATGGCGGTGAGCTGTAAGCCCTTGGGCAGCACCTGCGCGCCGAACACGGTGCCCGCGTCCAGAAGCTCCCGCAGCGCGCCCAGTATGGTCGCCAGGCAGATGAACCCCAGCGCCTGTTTGACGCCGTCGCTCACCGCCCGGCCCACGCCGTTTTCATCGGCGGGACGCGCGAGCAGCAGGCAGTTCACGGCGATCAGCGGCAGGTAGATGCCCAGCGCCGCGGCGGTAGAGCCGCACACGGATTTCACGATCATCTGCGCGATGCCCGCGAACACGGCGCTGACGACCATGAACAGCGCCACGCGGCCCTTTTCGTCGGCGTTGAAGTTGTCCAGCAGCGCGGCCACCGCGCCGGAGAGCACCAGCCGTGTCCGTAGACCCGGCGGGTGATGAAGTGATCGATCACCGGCGAGGCGACGTTCATCAGCAGTATGGCGTAGGTGACGCCCTCGGGATAGTCGGAGAACTTGCGGATCACCGCCACCAGCAATCCCGCCAGCGCCGCGTAGACGATCTGGCCCACGGCGGTCATCGGGCAGGTGGCGTAGTCCGTGGCCATGAACACCGCGCCGAACAGCAACCCGCCGGACAGCACCGCCGCCAAGGGATCGTTGCCGAAGGCAAAGGAGAACACGGCCGTCGAGACCACCATCACCACGGGAATGCGCCAGGTGATGGTCTTGGTGTACAGCATCCAGGCAAAGCCCAGCAGTATGGCGATCTTGCACACCTCGCCGACGCTGCCGGGGATGCTGCCCAGGATCAGCTGGAGCGTGGTGAATCCGCCGGGATTGGACAGCGGCGTGGCGGTGGCCACGGCGTCCACGGCGGCCAGGCCCGCGGGCGCGTACCAGCGGGTCATGTACTGCGGCCAGCTGGCCAGCAGCATGGCGCGGGCGGCCAGCGCCGGGTTGACGAAGTTGTCGCCCAGGCCGCCGAACAGGCCCTTGACGATCACCACGGCAAAGGCGCTGCCGATGGCCACCATCCACAGCGGCGCGGTGGCGGGCAGGTTGAGGCCCAGGATCAGGCCGGTGACGGCGGCGGAGAGGTCGCCCACCCGCACCTTCTGGCGGGTGGCCGCCTGCCAAAGGTACTCGGCGGCGACCGCGGAGAACGTGGACACCAAGAGCACCATCAGCGCGTTGAACCCGAAGAAGCCGACGCCCGCGATGGCGCAGGGCAGAAGCGCGATCAACACATTGCGCATCAGCGTCCGGGTGGATTGATTGGTGTGTACGTGGGGCGCCGGGGACAGATTGAGCTTCATGACCGATCACCCCTTTCCTTTCTTCGCCTCGGCGGCGATTTGGTCCTTCATGGCCTTGAACGCGGATGTCAGCACCCGGTGGGCCGGGCAGATGTAGGAGCAGCTGCCGCAGACCACGCAATCCATGATGTTGTTGGCCGAGGCGGCCTGCATGTCGCCCGCCTCGCACATGAATTTCAGCTTGAACGGCACCAGCCCGATCGGGCAGGCGTCCACGCACCGCCCGCAGCGGATGCAGGGCGTCTCCTCCAATTCGACGGACTCCCTCGCGCAGTACACCACCACGCCGTTGTTGGCCTTGGCCAGCGGCACCCGGGTGGAGGGCGCGGGGAAGCCGGTCATGGCGCCGCCCAGCACGATCTTGCCCACGTGCTCGCGGTCCATGCTGAACCCGCCGCACTCGGCGATCAGGTCCTCCACCCGCGTGCCGACCCGGATGCGCAGGTTGGAGGGCTTCTTCACACGGCCGGTGATGGTAGTGATGCGGGAGATCAGGGGCTTGCCCTCGATCACCGCGTCCGCGATGGCGGCAGCCGTGCCGACGTTGAGCACGATCACGTGCACGTCCAGCGGCAGCTTCTTGGTGGGCACCTCGCGGCCCGTCACCACTTGGATGAGCTGCTTCTCACCGCCCTGCGGGTACTTGGTCTGAAGCGGCATGACCTCCACGCCGTTGCGCCCCTGGGCCGCCTTGGTCATGGCCTCGATGGCGTCAGGCTTGTTGTCCTCGATGGCGATGACGCCCCTCTTGACGTTCAGCGCCCGCATGGCCGCCCGCAGGCCGTCCACGATGCGCCCACTCTTCTCCAGCATCAGCCGGTGGTCGCAGGTCAGGTGGGTCTCGCACTCCGCGCCGTTCAATATGATGGTGTCGCAGTACTGCCCTTCCTTCACGGCGAACTTCACGTGGGTGGGGAAGGCCGCGCCGCCCATGCCGCAGATGCCCGCGGCCTTGATGGCCGGCACGATCTGGTCCACGGGGCAGGTCTCCACGTCGCCCAGCGGGTGAAGCTCCACCCATTCGTCCTTAAAATCGTTCTTGATGGTCACGGCCATGGCCGCGGGGTTGTTCACGGACTGCACCGGGCCGACCTCCAGCACCTCGCCGGACACGCTGGCGTGCACCGGCAGGCCCAGGAAGCCCACGGGCTCGCCGATCACCTGGCCCAGCTTCACGTGGTCGCCCGGCTGCACGCAGGGCGTGCTGGGCGCGCCCAGGTGCATGCCCATCATTATGGATACGGCCTTCGCGTTGAAATCGCGCGTCGCCACGCCGCTCGTGGGCGATTTGCCCTCGTGGGCCTCATGCAGCGGATGCACGCCCCCGCGAAAGGTTCTGTTATTCGCCAATTTCAGCACCTCCAGTAATCGCTTCGTTTATTCCGGCGTTCCCTGCTCCGGTTTTGACTCATGGTGGGTCTCCCAGTGGATCAGCACCGACATCGCCGCGCGCATGGCCAGTATGGCGGCGGTCATGCCCAGGTCCATCCAGTCCGGCGCGATGATGGTCTTCAGCACCTCGCTGCCCAGCAGGAAGCTCAGGGCGGTGGCGATGCCCTCCGCCATGATCAGCTTGCAATTGTCGGTTTTGGTCACCAGCGCGATGAACGTCTTGACCCCGGCGACGAGTATGATCGCCGCGCCGACGATCTCAAGGATCAGTATGCCTCTCTCCAAAAATTCGTGCATATTCGTCACTCCCGTCAGTGTCCCAGGATCTCAGCGACAGCTTCCTTGACCGCATCGGAGGAAATCGTCACGCCGGTGATGGCGTCCACGACATCCTGCTTCTCGACGATCTGATCGGCCAGTGCCTTGCGGCTGTCGTCCGTCAGCAGGTCCGTCGCGCCCTCGGACGTGATCTTGCAGTCCACGATCTTCCCGTCAGCCACGACTGCCTTAACCGTAATGGTGCTGAAATCGGTGGTCTTCTCAACGGTAATGGTTTCACCCTCAGCCGATTCAGCAGGAGCCGCCTCTTCCGCGGTAGGCGCACCCTGCCCGAGAATCTCCGCCACGGCTTCCTTGACGGCGTCGGACGAAATCGTCACGCCGGTAATGGCATCCACGACGTCCTGCTTCTCAACGATCTGATCGGCCAGCGCTTTGCGGGAATCATCCGTCAGCAGGTCCGTCGCGCCCTCGGACGTGATCTTCGCATCCACGATCTTGCCGTCCGCCACGACCGCCTCGATCTTGATGGTGCTGAAATCGGTGGTCTTCTCGACGGTGACCGTCTCACCCTTGACTGCCTCGGCAGGCGCTTCTTCCTCTGCGGGCGCACCCTGCCCCAGAATCTCCGCGACGGCTTCTTTCACCGCATCGGACGAAATCGTCACGCCGGTGATGGCGTCCACGACGTCCTGCTTCTCCACGATCTGATCGGCCAGCGCCTTGCGGCTATCGTCCGTCAGCAGGTCCGTCGCGCCCTCGGACGTGATCTTGCAATCGACAATCTTCCCGTCCGCCACGACTGCCTCAATCTTGATGGTGCTAAAATCGGTGGTCTTCTCAACGGTAACGGTCTCGCCCTTGACTTCCTCGGCAGGCGCTTCTTCCTTTGCGGGCGCACCCTGCCCCAGAATCTCCGCAACGGCTTCTTTCACCGCATCGGACGAAATCGTCACGCCGGTAATGGCGTCGACGACATCCTGCTTCTCCACGATCTGATCGGCCAGCGCCTTGCGGCTGTCGTCCGTCAGCAGGTCCGTCGCTCCCTCGGACGTGATCTTCGCATCCACGATCTTCCCGTCCGCCACGACCGCCTCAATCGTGATGGTGCTGAAATCGGTGGTCTTCTCAACGGTAATGGTTTCACCCTCAGCCGATTCGGCGGGAGCCGCCTCTTCCTCTGCGGGCGCACCCTGCCCGAGAATCTCCTCGACGGCTTCCTTCACCGCGTCAGAGGAGATCGTCACGCCGGTGATGGCGTCGACGATGTCCTGCTTCTCGACGATCTGATCGGCCAGCGCCTTGCGGCTGTCGTCCGTCAGCAGGTCTGTCGAACCCTCAACCGCCTCGGAGGTCACCTTCGCGGCGGTGATCTTGCCGTCCTCGACGGAGGCTTCAACCACGATCGTGCTGAACGGGGTGGTCTTTTCCACGGTCACGACGTCGCCGGTCAGCGCCGTCTCAGCCGCTTCCTCCGCGGGTTCCGCGGCAGCGGCGGCGGCGCCGGACAGCAGGTCGTTCAGCCCGTTGATGACGGCAGTGGAGGTCACGGTGGCCCCGCTGACGGCCTCGATGCCGTCCTCGCCGTAGGCAAACGGCGCGGCCTTGCCGATAAACTGATCGGTAAACGCGGGCTCGGAGGTCAGCTTGCCCAGGCCGTCGGTCTCGTTGGGCGTGTCGATGGTCAGCGCGGAGACGGTGTTGTCGTCCCCCAGCATCACATTCAGCGTCACGTCGCCGCCGAAGCCCTGCACGGTGGCGGTCAGCGGCCCGCCGGAGGCCTCGCCGCCGCCGTTGACGATGGTGTTGGCGGCGTTGATGACCGCGGTGGACGTGAACGTCGCCCCGGTCAGCGCCTCGATGCCGTCCTCGCCGTAGGTGAACGGCCCCTTCTTGCCGATGAACTGCCCGGTAAAGGCGGGCTCAGAGGCCATCTTGCCCAGGCCGTCGGTCTCGTTGGGGGTATCGACGGCCATGTAGGCGACGGCGCCCGCGTCGTCAAGGCCGAGGGTGACGGTCACATCGCCGCCGAAGCCCTTCTCAGTGGCGGAGAAGGTCTGGCCCATGAACGCCGTCTCGGTCTCCTCGGCCAGCCCAAGCTGGTTGATATAGATGTAGTTCGCCACGGTGTTCACCCCGCTGACCACCGCCCGGGAGGTGGTGGACGCGCCGCTCACGGTGTCGACGCCGCCCTCGTTGAGGGTGATGGTCGGCGTCTTGCCGACGAACTGCTCGGTAAAGGCGGCCTCGCGGGTGCGCGCGCCCAGGCCGGGGGTCTCGGCGAAGCCCTCGCCGCCCACGCTGACACCGGTGATGACGCCCTCGTTGTCCACGCCGGCGGTCACCTCGATGGGCCCGCCGTAGCCGGTCACCGTGGTCTGGCCCACGTAGCCCTGCACGTTGCCCTCGGCGTCCTGCGCGGCGTAGAGGCTGTCCAGATTGTAGCGGCCCTCCTGCACCTCGAGCGCCTCAAAGCGGTCGGCGTCCAGTGCCCGGTCGCGCACGGCGTCCGTCAGCATCGCGGCCTGCCGGTCGACGCCGCCGACGGTCAGCCCGTTGAACAGGCCAAGCGCCAGCGCGCCCACCAGACAGACGGCGCAGAGCATGACCCATGATGGCAGTTTCTTGTTCACTCGCCCCATCCTCCTTCGTTGCTGATTAATCTATCATATATTCTCCCGCTCCGGAGGTGTAGGTGACACTCCGGTCGCGGGCAATGAACACCGCTTCGATGCCCTCCAGCCCCTCGATCATCTCCGCGCCCTTTTCGGTGCCCAGGGCGAAGGCGCTGGTGGCCAGGGCGTCGCCCCACATGGAGCTTTCGGAGAATATGGTCACCGAGGCCAGCTCGTTCTGCACCGGCCAGCCGGTGCCGGGGTCCAGTATGTGGTGATAGCGCACCCCGTCCAGGTCGAAGCCCCGCTCGTAGATGCCGCTGGTGACGGTGGAGCCGCCGAAGTTCCGGGCCACCAGCATGTACTCGCCGGTGGGCCTGTCGATGTCCTGTATGCCCACCTTCCAGGGCTTGCCGTCGGGCTTTTTCCCGATGGCCACGATGTTGCCGCCGAAGGACAGTATGGCGCTCTTCACGCCCTCCCCCGCGAGATAGCCCTTCACCGCGTCGGCGATGTAGCCCTTGGCGATGCCGCCCAGGTCGATCATCATGCCCTCGGGCAGCGTGACGCGGTTGCCGTCGATGGTCAGCTTCGAGATGTCCACAAGCTTTGCGGCCTCCGCGATGGCGTCCGCGTCCGGCAGCACCGCCGCGCCCGAGGTGAAATCCCACAGCGTCGACACCGGCGCGATGGTCACGTCAAACAGCCCGCCGGACAGATCGCTGACCTTCTTCGCGCATTCCAGTATCTCCAGCGTGTCGTCGGACACCGTCACCGGCTGTCCCCCCGCGTGGTTGATCCGCCACACGTCGCTGCCCTCGACGGTACGCGACAGCAAGCTTTCGTACCCGCCGCAGACCCTGAGCGCGTCCTGCAATACCTGCGGATCGTCCACGTAAGCCGTCAGCGTCACCACCGTGTCCAGGTAAAACCCCACGGCGGATTCCTTCTCCGCCCCGGCGCAGGACGAT
>CADASI010000019.1 GCA_902790525.1 uncultured Eubacteriales bacterium | reverse complement strand
CGCGACTGCTATTGCCCCACTAAGCCTGCGGGAAATCGCCTTGAAATGCAGTCAAATCCACTCGAAACTGCATCTCCCGGCATTTAGAAACACACTCTACGCCCAGACCTATTATTCCCGGCTGGACATACTGCCGCTCGACCTGGTGGTGGACTTCGGCTCCGATTCCTTCCGAGAGGGACTCGCGAAGGGCTTCCGCTACATGATCGACCACGACGGCCCCTATCTGATCCACTGCACCATGGGCAAGGATCGCGCCGGCTTTACCAGCGCGGTGCTCGAATGCCTGATGGGCGCCTCCGCCGATGAGGTGGTCGCGGACTATATGGTCAGCTACTACAACTACTACGGCATCGGCCCCGACGCCGACACCTACGAGGCGCTGGCGGACAGCAACATACGAAAGACCCTGGCAGCCGCCTTCGGCGTCGAGGACATCGCGGACGCCGACCTCGCGGCGCAGGCCGAGGCGTATCTGAAGGCCATCGGCCTGAGCGGGGACGAGATCGCCGCGCTGAAGGCGAAGCTCGGAACGGACATCGCGTGATCATCCCGGCGCGGCAAAGCGCATGCCGGGTATAATGCGCAAGGATTTACTTGTGATTGTGGCAAAAATATGTTATAATGGTGTCAGTTTTTAGTGAGTGGGGGTGTTCCTGTGTCGGGAATCATCGAATCCCTCCGGCAGTTCAGCCTGTGCTCGGTGCTGGTCCGGCTGACGCTGGCGATGCTGGTCGGCGCGCTGATCGGCTACGGCCGGGCTCAGAAGAAGGCCAACGCGGGCCTGCGCACCTACATGCTCACCAGCATCGGCGCGGCGCTGACGATGCTCGTGAGCCTGTACGAATACGAAATGCTTCGGGGCCCCTGGACCTACGCGGTGGAGGCTTACGGCATGAAGTTCGACGTGTCGCGCTTCTCTGCCCAGGTGGGCTCGGGCATCGGCTTCCTGGCCGCGGGCACGATCATCGCGGTGGCCCACAGGCAGGTATCGGGCCTGACCTCGGCCATCGGGCTTTTCGCCTGCGCCACGCTGGGCATCGCCTGCGGGGCCGGGTTCTACGAGGCCGTGTTCTGCGCCATGGTGGTGATCATATTCACGCTGGAGTTCATGCAGCCCCTGGAGCTGGCGTTCAAACGGCGGCTTCGCAACATCACGATCTACGTGGAATTTGAGTCGCCGGAGGACGTGGACGCCATCACCGGCGCCATCCGCAATCAGGGCGCGCAGCTCTACGACCTGGAGATGGAGCGCACCGAGCGCCAGGGCAACAAGCTGCCCTCCGCCATCATGACCTTAAAGCTCGCCAGGCAGAACGCCTCCCACTCGGCGATACTGTCCTCGCTGGCCGAGCTGCCCTGCGTGGATTCCGTGCAGGAACTGATATCGTAAGGAGGGGGAAGCATGTCTGCCAGTTTGAACAGCCTGAGAAGCATCAGCTTCGGCACCGTACTGCTCCGCATGCTGCTGGCCTGTCTGGCCGGCGCGGTCATCGGCTTCGAGCGTTCCTATAAAAACCGCCCCGCCGGCTTCCGCACCCACATACTGGTGTGCATCGGCGCGGCCACGGCCTCCATGACCGGCATCTACCTCTACCTGAACCTGGGGCTGCCCACGGACATCTCCCGCCTGGGAGCGCAGGTGGTGTCCGGCCTGGGCTTCATCGGCGCGGGCACCATCATCGTCACGCGCAACCGCACCGTCAAGGGCCTCACCACCGCCGCCGGGCTGTGGGCCAGCGGCGTGATTGGCCTGGCCATCGGCGCGGGATTCTACGAGGGCGGCGTGTTCGCCGCGGTGCTGGTGCTGATCACCGAGACGCTGTTCTCCCAGCTCAACAGCCGCATCTCCCGCTCCCCCGAGTTCAACATCACGCTGCACTACCACCACAAGCCCGCCTTGGACCAGGTGATGCGCACCTGCAAGGACAACCGCATCGCCATCACCAACCTGCGGGTGCTCCACGGCAACAACCCCAGCGCGACCGTCTACACCGCCGTGCTTTCGCTGAGGCCCCGGTTCAAGATCAACCGCGACCTGCTGCTGTCCCGCATCCGCGGCGTCCACGGCGTGCTGGACGTGGAGGAGACCTGACCGTAAAACCCGCTTCCCCTTCGTTTGCATATTTCCCCGATTTATAGTATAATGTCAGCCGAGGGGAAAACACGACGAAGGGGATTTATTATGGAACAGAACTATGTACTGATGACCGACTCCGACAGCGACCTGCCCTTCTCCACGGCAGACGCGCTGGGCATCCCGGTGGTGCGCATGCCCTACACGCTCGACGGCGAGGAACACGAGGACGACAACGGCCGCGCCGGGGTGGAGAAGCACTTCTTCGAACGCATGCGCGCGGGCGCGACGCCCAACACGTCGCTTCTGCCCACCGAGGCGTATCTGGAATACTTTGAACCGATCCTGAGGGAGAAGGACCTGCTGTTCATCGCCTTCTCCTCCAACATGAGCTCCACCCTTCAAAACGTCTTCGAGGCGCGCAAGCAGCTTCTGGAGAAGTATCCCGGCCGCAAATTCACCGTGGTGGACACGTTGAGCATCTCAGGCCCGATGACGCTTCTGGTGCTCAAGGCCCACGAGCTCTACGCCCAGGGCAGGCCCATGGACGAGGTGGCCCAGTGGGTGCTGGAGAACCGCATGCGCGCCCAGGTGTGGATGACCGTGGGCGACCTGAAATACCTGGCCCGGGGCGGGCGCATCACCCCCACCAGCGCCATATTCGGCACCATGCTGGACATCCGGCCCATCATCTGCCTGGGCAAAAGCGGCAAGATGGAGGCCGTCGAGAAGGTCCGCGGCCGCAAGAAGACTTTGAAGACCATCGTCGAGCGCACGGCCCAAAGCATCGAGCACCCCGAGGACCAGACCCTCCTGATCCTCCACGGCGACGTGCCCGAGGAGGCCGAGACCCTCGCCGGGATGCTCCGCGAGCGCATCCCCACCCTCCGGGACATCCGCATACAGATCGTCGGGCCCGTGATCGGCTCCCACTGCGGCCCCGGCACGCTGGCCAGCGTGTTCATGGGCGGCGAGCGGGAATACTGAATTGTCTTTTTGATTGATGGCGACTTCCGAAGGAAGCCGCCATCAATCATTTGTAAATTTATATCAATTTATTTCCAAATTATTACAATTTCGGTTGTTTTTTGAAATAATCCGTGCTATAATGGTATGCGAAAGCATTATCTTATGGAGGCACATGACCTTGCGTATCAGGAAAATCCTTGCGGCGCTGACGGCGTTTTGCCTGCTGGCGCTGAGCGCGCCGATCACGGGCGCGATGGCGGACAGCCACTATTACATCACCGTGGATCTGACCAACCAGATCGTGACGGTCTACGATTCCGAGAACACCGACGACACCAACATCGTCCGGCAGATGATCTGCTCCTCGGGCCGCAGCGCCACGCCTACGCCCACCGGCACCTATCACCTGCCCTCCCGGGGCTCGTCCGAGCGCTCGGAGTGGTACTATTTCCCGAAGTTCAAGTGCTACGCGAAGTGGGCGACCCGCATCACCGGCGGCATACTGTTCCACTCCACGCTGTACACCTCGGCCAAGAAGGGCCCCACCAGCTCGTCCAGCCGGGCGCTGGGCTCCAAGGCGTCCCACGGCTGCGTGCGGCTTCGGGTGAGCGACGCGAAGTTCATCGCCCAGAACTGCGGCACCGGCACCAAGTGCCGCATCTTCGCAAGCGGCAAGACCAATTCCAAGCTGCGCAGCAAGCTCAAGCGGAAGACCTTCATCCGCGACAAGCAGACCTACGACAGCTTCATGGGCCGCAAGCCCAAGGAATCCCCCCTGCCCCTGGGCCGGGGCAGCACCGGCAGCCTGGTCACGCAGATGCAGACCCGGCTCCAGGCGCTGGGCTACTACGGCGGCGCGGTCAACGGCGTGATGGGCAAGAGCACCGTCAAGTCGGTGAAGTCCTTCCAGGCGGCGTGCAATCTCAAAAAGACCGGCCGGGTCAACCAGGCGCTGTGGGACATCATGTTCGCGGACACCGCCCCCGTCGGCACGGAGATCACCCTCGCCGAGGGCAGCGCGGGCCCGGCGGTCGCCGCGCTCCAGACCAACCTGATCACCCTTTTGATGATGCAGGGCAGCGCGGACGGCACCTTCGCGGCCACGACTGCCGAGGGCGTGCGGAACTACCAGAACACCTTCGGCTTCGCGGTGACCGGCGCGGCCGACGCCAACCTGCAGACCGACATTGCTGAGCGCGCCGCCGAGGTGCGCCAGAGCTTCGGCAGCACCCCCTACGCCCTGAGCGTCGTCACGAAAAACGCGCAGATGGCCCGGGTCAAGGCCCACTCCGGCGTCCGGCTGCGCAGTACGGCCTCCAAGAAGGGCAAGACGGTCAAAAAGCTCAAGTACAAGTCCACCATGCGGGTGCTGTCCGACGGCAAGCAGTGGACGAAGGTCCGCGCCAACGGGCGCACGGGCTACGTGAAGCGCAGCTCGCTGACGTTCTACAACGAGGACGTCACCGAGAACGGCTATGTGGAGGTCTCCCTGCCCGCCGTGGCGACGACCGACGCCACCGCCGCGACCACAGCGGAGGTGTCCACCCCCGCCGAGTCGGGCAACGCCGCCGGGACGGAGGCCGTCGCCGCCGGGACGGAGGCCGTCGCCGCGGAGGCGGACGCCATCGTCACAGAGGCGGAGGCGGTCGTCGAGGCCGAGGGCATCGTCGCGGAGGTTGAAGAAGTCGCCGTGACAGAGGCGGTCGCCGACGCGGAGGAAGTCGCCGACACGGCCGCCGCGGCGGTCGTGGACGGCGCCGGGGACGCGCCCGAATCCCTCCCCGACCCCGAACTCTCCGGGGAGACGGACAACGGCCTTGAGCTCGAGGCCGAGGCGGTTGCCGAGCAGACGGAGGAGATCGTCGTCGAGGATTCGGAGGACGACCCGGAGCCGCTGCCGGACGAGTTGTCCGACGGGATGTCCGACGAGACGACGCCGGAGGATGCCGTCCCCGAGTCCGACGCGCCAACCGACGCGGGAGACATGCTGACGATATCGGAGGAATGATCGATGAGCCGTTTGGGCGATACCATCCGCGCGGCGCGGCTGAAGGCGAAGCTGAGCGAGAAGGCGCTGGGCAAGAAGTGCGGGCTGGCGGAGAGCTTCATCAAGGACGTGGAGTCCGGGCGCAAGATCGTGTCCGACGACCAGGCCCAGCGCATCATGAAGGTGCTGGGGGTTAAAAACCCCGTCTCCACCGAGCTGGAAGTGGCCTCCGAGCCGCCGGTGAAGCTCAGGCCGAAGCCCCGGGCCTACATACTGCCCGTGGAGGAGCAGAACGCCCCAGACCGGCAGGCGCAGGCGGAGTCCAACGACGCTTGGCTGGACGCGCTGGGCGGCGTGGTGAAGCGGGTGCCGGTGATGGCCCCGGACGGGGTCGTGATCGACCACGTACTCACGCCCATCGTGTCCGGGAAGATCGAGGGCGGCGCGCCGGACAAGGTGCTCTACTACCGCTGCCCGGACGACATGCTCCGGGGCTTCCGGGTGTACGCCGGGGACCTGCTGCTGGTGGTGCCCGCCTCGAAGGCCGAGGACGACCGGCTGATGCTGGTGGAGTACGGCGGCGCGCGCATGGTGCGCAAGCTGATGAAGCTCGACGGCGGGCGCATACAGATGCAGGCCTTCGACCACGAGTTTTCCGCCGTGGTGGGCAACCTGCAGACCGTCAAGGTGCTGGGTCGCTGCGTGAAGCTGGTGCGGAGCCTCTGACCCGGTAAACCAAGGTTATTATTTCGTGAATTCACATCGTTTTGCATGACAAAGGCGGTCAAAAGGGGTATCATATCCAACGGTAGATTTTGCCACACACCGCCAAGTGACGGCGAATACGATATGAAGACAGGTGAATTGAAAATGGCAAAGGTCAACATCATCTCGGGTTTCCTCGGCGCGGGCAAGACCACGCTGATCAAAAAGCTGCTGGACGGCGCGTTCGAGGGCGAAAAGGTGGTCCTGCTGGAAAACGAATACGGCGAGGTCGGCATCGACGGCGGCTTCATGAAGGACACCGGCGTGCAGATCACCGAGCTGAACTCCGGCTGCATCTGCTGCACCCTGGTGGGCGACTTCACCGAGGCGCTGGGCCAGCTGATCGACCAGTACCATCCCGACCGCATACTCATCGAGCCCTCCGGCGTGGGCAAGCTGTCCGACATCCGCCGGGTGGTGGACGACGTGGCCAGGACCCATGAGGTCGCGCTGTCCGGCTGCGCCACCGTGGCCGACGTGGGCAAGTGCCGCATGTACGCCCGCAACTTCGGCGAGTTCTTCATCGACCAGATCGAATCCGCCGAGACCATCATCCTGAGCCGCACCCAGATGACCACCGAGGACAAGATCGAGAAGGCCGTGGCGCTGCTCCGGGAGCACAACCCCAAGGCGCGCATCATCACCACGCCCTGGGATGACCTGACCCCCGCGCAGATGCTGGAGACCATCGAGCATCCCTCCTTCCTGCTGACCGTCGACGATCTGCCCGAGGGGGACCGCCACCATCATCACGACCACGAGCATGAGCACCATCACGATCATGACCATGATCATGACCATCATCATGACCATCATCACGAGCATGACCATGATCACGACCATGAGCATCATCACGACCATCACCACGAGCACGGCGAGGGCTGCTCCTGCGGCTGCGGCGAGCACCACCACGCGGACGAGATCTTCGAGAACATCGGCATCGAGACTCCGAAGAAGTTCGACGAGGCCGCCCTGCGCAACGCCATCGACCAGCTGGAGGAGTTTGACCTCTACGGCGACATCCTCCGCGCGAAGGGCATACTGCCCCTCACCGACGGCCGCTGGCTGCACTTTGACTACGTGCCCGACGAGGTGGACGTGCGCTACGGCAGCGCCGACTACACCGGCCGACTGTGCGTGATCGGCTGCCACCTGAAGGAGAGCGCCATCCGGGAATTGTTTGGAGTTTAAGCCATGCAGAGCATCACTACCGTACCCGTATACATCATCACCGGCTTCCTAGGCAGCGGCAAAACGAAATTCGTCACCGAAATGCTGACCGACGAGGGCTTCACCGAGGGCGAGCGCACGCTCCTTTTGTGCTGCGAGGAGGGCGAGGACGAATACGATCCCGAGGTCCTCAAAAAGGCCAACGCCGTGCTGATCAATCTGGAGCAGGCGCGGGACATCGCCGGCCACAAGCTGGGGCGGCTGAACAACGAGTACAAGCCGGAGCGCGTGATCATAGAGTACAATGCCACCTGGCTATTGGAGACGCTTTATCAGGCCAAGAAGCCCGACAGCTGGGAGCTTGCGCAGATCATCGACCTGGTGGACGCCTCCACCTTCGAGATCTACCTGAAGAACATGCGCAAGTACATGGCCGACGGCCTGAAGGAGGCCGACCTGGTGATCTTCAACCGGTGCGACCAGAACACCACCAAGAGCAAGTACCGCCGCTCGGTGAAGGGCATCAACAACACCACGCGCATATTCTTCGAGAACCTGGACGGCACCACCGACGACGGCGTGGCCGACGAGGACCTGCCCTACGACGTGAAGGCCTCCCCCATACAGATCGGGGACGAGGACTTCGGCACCTTCTACCTGGACGCCATGGAGCATCCCGAGCGCTACGACGGCAAGACCATCCGCGCCCGGGGCCGCGCCTTCCGCATGGAGGACATGCCGAAGAACTGCTACGTATTCGGGCGGCACGTCATGACCTGCTGCGCGGAGGACATCGGCGGCATCGGCTTTTTGTGCAGGTTCGACGGCCAGCCGCCGAAGACCAACGACTGGATCATGCTGGAGGCCAGTGTCGAGAAGAGCTTCAGCGTGCTGCACAACTGCGACGCCATCGTGCTGACCGAAAAGAAGGTCCAGCCCACCCACGCGCCGAAGGAAGAGCTGGTGTACTTCAATTAATTATTTTAATCCAAAAGCTGTATTTTCGACAATATTCTCTTGTGTTTCTCCGCAAGTTATGCTACAATAGGGATGAGTTTAGGGGGTGTCGGTTTTGAAACGCAGATTGTTGGCGGCTGTCCTCGGCCTGGTGATCCTGGTATCGCTGTTTGCCGTACCGGCCAGCGCTTCCGTTGTCAAGGTCATGAAGATCAATGTCAATGGCGCGAGGCTGCGCTCTGGCCCGGGCAACTATCCGGTCATCAAGAGCCTCAAAAAGGGCACAAAGGTGTTGTATACCGGCAAGAAGGTCAACGCCTTCTATAAGGTGCGCACCAGCGGCGGGAAAGTCGGCTACGTCTACGACAAGTTCGTCACTTCCTACGGCGCCGCCAATTCAAACCAGGTGTTCTACACCAACAAGTCGGTGACCATGCGCCGCAAGGCCACCGCAAAGTCCAGGGGCGTCAAGCGTCTGAAGAAGAAGACGCTGGTGCTGGTCTATCAGGTCCGCGGGAGCTGGGCCTACGTCAAGACCATGTCAGGCAAGGGCGGTTACGTCAAGGTCAGCGCCCTGACCAAGCCCTGATCCCACCGATCTTTCACGGAATCGCCCCGCGTGGAGCGATTCCTTGTTTTTTGTATATTCACAAATCGGAGCGAAGCCATGCAGAAACTCAAGCTATCCACCGCCCCCGACCGGCAGAAGCGGGTGCTGGCGGTCCACGACATCTCCTGCGTCGGGCGCTGCTCGCTGACAGTGGCCCTGCCGGTGCTGTCGGCCATGGGCTTTGAGACGTCCATACTGCCCACCTCGATACTCTCCACCCACACCGGGGGCTTCGAGGGCTACACCTACCGGGACCTGTCCGCGGACATGAACCCCGTCGCCGACCACTGGCGGGCGCTGGGGCTTCGGTTCGACGCCATATTCACCGGCTGGCTGGGCACCCACCGCCACGTGGAGAACCTGGACCACCTGCTCGACGCCGTGGGCGCCGGGGCCGAGCTGATCGCGGACCCCGTGATGGGCGACAACGGCCGGCTGTACGCCACGCTGGACGGCGACTACGTGGACGCCATGCGCCGCTTCTGCGGCCGGGCGGAGCTTTTGCTGCCCAACATCACCGAGGCCGCCATACTCACCGGCACGGAGTACCCCTACCCCGGCTACAACCGCGCCTGGGTGGCCGACATGCTCAGGCGGCTTAACGACCTGGGCTCCCGCGTGGCGGTGCTGACCGGGGTGTCGCTTGAGCCGGGGCGCATCGGCGCGGCGGCCATGGACCGCTATGCCGGGGAGATGCTCTACATCGACGACGCCTTCATCCCCGGCATGTGGCACGGCGCGGGCGACGTGTTCGCCAGTGCGCTGATCGGGGCCCACCTGCTTGGCACGCCCCTGGATAAGGCGCTCCGGCTGGCGGTGACCTTCACCGCGCGCTGCATCCGCCGCACCCGCGACGCCGGCACCGACGAGCGGCTGGGACTTCAGTTCGAGCCGGAGCTTATAACCCTGGCCGATAACCTGCAATAGCTTGAATCTTAACCTTTTACCCGCTATAATGGTATAAAGGCATTTTTCCCCTGCGGGGGGAGCGTGAAAAGGTTTGGTATCGCGCAACCGCGCCCCTGCGACCAGGGGCGCTATTATTTTTCCGAGGGGGAATACGACATGGCAAAGCCCACCTTTTACCTCACCACGCCCATCTACTATCCCAGCGGCAACATGCACATCGGCCACACCTACACCACCGTGGCCGCGGACACCATGATCCGCTTCAAGAAGCAGACCGGCTATGACACCTACTTCCTGACCGGCACCGACGAGCACGGCCAGAAGATCGAGCGCAAGGCCCAGCAGGCCGGCGTGACGCCCCAGCAGTTCGTCGACAAGATCGTGGCCGAGACCAAGGACCTGTGGAAGCTGATGAACATCGAGTACGACGACTTCATCCGCACCACCGAGGACCGCCACGTGAAGATCGTGCAGAAGATCTTCAGGCAGTTCTACGACCAGGGCGACATCTACAAGAGCGAGTACGAGGGCCAGTACTGCGCCGAGTGCGAGGCGTTCTGGACCCCCACGCAGCTCAAGAACGGCAACCTGTGCCCCGACTGCGGCCGCCCCACCGAGAAGGCCCACGAGGAGAGCTACTTCTTCCGGATGAGCAAGTACCAGGACTGGATGATAAAGTACATCGAGGATCACCCGGACTTCATACAGCCGCCGTCGCGCGCCAACGAGATGCTCAACAACTTCCTGCGGCCGGGACTGCAGGACCTGTGCGTCAGCCGCACCTCCTTCAAGTGGGGCGTGCCGGTGGACTTCGACCCGAAGCACGTGGTGTACGTGTGGATCGACGCCCTCAGCAACTACATCACCGCGCTGGGCTACGGCACCGACCACGACGAGAAGTTCAAAAAGTACTGGCCCGCTGATGTCCACCTGGTGGGCAAGGAGATCGTGCGCTTCCACACCATCTACTGGCCCATCATGCTGCACGCGCTGGGCCTGCCGCTGCCCAAGCAGGTATTCGGCCACGGCTGGCTGCTGTTCGGCAACGACAAGATGTCCAAGTCCAAGGGCAACGTGGTGTATCCCGGCCCGATCGTCGAGCGCTACGGCGTGGACGCCCTCAGGTACTACCTGATGCGCGAGATGCCCTTCGGCGCCGACGGCAACTACACCAACGAGGCCATGCTGACCCGCATGAACGCCGACCTGGTCAACGACCTGGGCAACCTGGTCAGCCGCACTGTGGCGATGATCGAGAAGTACTTCGGCGGCGTGGTGCCCCAGCCCGGCGCGCTGGAGGGGCCCGATCTGGACCTCAAGGCCACCTTCGAGGCGCTGCCCGGCATCGTCGAGGATCAGATGAACAGGCTGCAGTTCTCCATCGCGCTTGCGGAGATCTGGAAGCTCATCGGCGAGTGCAACAAGTACATCGACATCACCCAGCCCTGGGTGCTGGGCAAGGACGAGACGTCCAAGCCTCGGCTCAGGACCGTCATGTACGTGCTGGCCGAGTGCATCCGCGCCATCGCCGTGTACATCCGGCCCACCATGCCCTCCACCCCGGACCGCATCTACGCGCAGCTGGGCGTCGAGGACGAGGCGCTCAAGACCTGGGATTCCGTCAAGACCTTCGGCCAGCTCAGGCCCGGCACCGTGGTGAAGAAGGGCGAGGCCCTGTTCCCCCGCGTGGACATCAAGAAGGAGCTCGAGGCCATGGCCGCCGAGGCCAAGAAGGCGGAGAAGAAGGCCGAAAAGGCCGAAAAGGCCGAAAAGAAGGCCGAAAAGAAGGAAGAGAAGCAGCCCGCCGAGGCCGGCATCGCCACCTTCGACGACTTCATGAAGATCAGGCTCGTGGCCGCGAAGGTCATCGCCTGCGAGAAGGTGGAAAAGTCCGACAAGCTGCTCAAGGAGACGCTGGACATCGGCGACGGCCAGACCAAGACCGTCTGCTCTGGCATCGCCAAGTTCTATTCCCCCGAGGAGATGGTCGGCAAGACCGTGGTGCTGGTGAACAACTTCGCCCCCCGCAAGATGGCCGGACAGGTGTCCGAGGGCATGCTGCTGTGCGCCGAGGACCCCGACGGCCGCGTGCGGCTGCTGACCGTGGACGGCGACGTCGCGCCGGGCAGCGAAATAGGATAACGCCATGCGACTGTTCGACACCCATTGCCACATCGCGGACCCGCGCTTTGACGAGGACCGGGCGGACGTGATCCGGCGCTTCCTGGACGCGGGCGTTCAGCGCGCGCTAGTGGTGGCCGACCCCCGCGAGGAGGTCCCCAACGAGGAAAAGGTATTCGCGCTGGTCGATCAATACGACTTCCTGTACGGCGCCATCGGCGTGCATCCCCACAACGCCTCCGGCTGGGACGCCGACGCCGAGGCCACCGTGCGCAAATACTTGGCGCACCCGAAGTGCCGCCTGCTGGGGGAGATCGGCCTGGACTACCACTACGACCTCTCCCCCCGGGACGTGCAGAGAGCGGTGTTCGACCGCCAGCTCGACATGGCCTGCGAACTGGATATTCCCGTGCAGCTTCACATCCGGGAGGCCCACGGCGACTGCATGGACATGCTGCGCGCCCGCGCGAAGGCGGGGCGCATGCCCGCGGGCATCATGCACTGCTACACCGGAAGCTGGGAGGCGGCGAAGGTCTACCTGGATCTGGGGATGTTCATCTCCCTGTCCGGCGCGGTGACCTTCAAAAACGCGCCGAAGCTTGCGGAGGTGGCCGTCAACACCCCCGCGGACCGGCTGCTGATCGAGACGGACTGTCCCTACATGGCCCCGGTGCCGCTGCGGGGACGCCGCAACGAGCCCGCCCACATCGTCCACACCTTTTCAAAAATCGCGGAGCTGCGCGGCGAGGACCCGGAGAGGCTGTCCGAACAGCTCTGGCAGAACGCCTGCGCCGCGTTGAGGCTTCAATAACACAATCACCCCGCCGAAAAGCGGGGTGAAATCATTGGTACTACTCGCTCAGCTGCACCAGCGTCAGGGTGAAGATGGGCTGGGAGGCGGGGTCGGTGACGTTGATGGCTTCGCTGCTGCGCAGGGAGACCGTGGCGCCCTCGGCGGCCTGGAAGATCGACTGGCCGGTGAAGGAGGCCGTGGAGGCCGCCGCCTCGGTGACCACCTGGCTGGCGGCGGCGGACTGGGACGCGCCGTCCACGTTCAGCGTGATGGTGGTGTCCAGCGCGGTGTTCTCCGGCACCTGCACCTTGTAGGTAGCGAGATAGGTGCCCGGGTTTTCCAGCTTGATGAGGCCGCTGTTGACCTCAAAGCTGGATTCCCGGCAGGGATTGTTGACGCACAGGGGCACGATGCCGTTGGCGCTGACGGCCAGCGGCAGGCAGCAGCTGAAAAAGCCATGGCACAGCCCGCCGCACCCGCACCGGCGGCAGGGCCGGCAGCGCCGCTTGCAGCGGCAGGGGCGCTCCTCGCAGTTGTCGTTGTCGTCGTCGTCCTGATCCCATTGGTAGCAGCCGTCGCCGTTGGGGCAGGGACCGGTGTAATAGGGAAAATTGTTCCAACAGCCGCGGGCCATCTTCATGCAGCCGCAGCCCTTGCGCTTGCAACCGTTGTTGTTCATCAATCGAATCGCTCCTTTCCTTGGGTTCACGGCATACTATGCCGGGCCCCGCCGGTATGCGACAATGCAGGTATTTCCCCTGTCAAAGTAAATTTTTTTGTTAATATAGGCGGATAAAGTTGTAATTACAGCCGTCCTGGGGTATAATGAAGTATACACATATCGATCATGAAAGGGAGTCAACCAATATGCTGATGAATTTTGCAACGGCGCTCGCCGAGGCCGGCCAGGCCGTATCCGTGAACGATCAGGCGACCGCAGCCACCCCCGCGGCGGGCGGCGCGGGCGATATGCTCTCCATGGTGCTGATGATGGCGGTCATGGTGGCCGTGTTCTACTTCATGCTGATCCGTCCCCAGCGCAAGAAGGACAAGGCCGTCAAGAACATGCTCGACAACCTGAAGGTCGGCGACCGCATCTGGACCATCGGCGGCTTCTACGGCACCGTCGCGGCCATCAAGGACGACACCGTCACCCTGACCATGGGCAGCCTGCAGAACACCGTGGTCATCAAGCGCAGCGCCGTGGGCGGTGTGGAGAACGTCGCCGTGGAAAACGAGGCCGCGCCGGAGATCTGACGCGGGATATGCAACTATGGAGCGCCAACCGACGCTCCTTTTTGTGTTGATGAACAAAAAGGAGGATGAAAGAATGAGGAAACTGTTTGCAATCGCGCTGTCCGTGGCCATGCTGCTGACGATGTGCGCCGTCCCCGCGCTCGCGGAGGGCGACCGGATCACCGCCACCGGCGTGGGCCAGGGCATCGACGGCGACGTGGTGGTGCAGGTGGAAGCCGACGCCACGACCATCTACGACGTGCAGGTGCTCGAGCAGAACGAGACCCCCGGCCTGGGCTCCGTGGCGGCGGAACAGCTGCCCGGCAAGATCGTCGAGGCCAACAGCATCGCCATCGACGGCATCTCCGGCGCGACCGTGACCAGCAACGCCATCAAGGACGCCATCCGGCAGGCGCTGACCGAGAACGGCATCGACCCCGCCCCCTTTGAGGTCGAGCAGTCCGCCGACGCCGCCGCCGAGAAGACCGCCGAGACGCTGGAGTGCGACGTGGTCGTCGTCGGCGCGGGCGGCGCGGGCCTGACCGCCGCCGTGCGCGCCACCCAGGAGGGCGCGAAGGTGCTGGTGCTCGAGAAGATGCCCTTCGCGGGCGGCAACAGCCTGAAGGCCTCCGGCGGCATGAACTGCGCCGGCACCAAGTTCCAGGAGGCCGCGGGCATCACCGACAGCGGCGTTCAGGAGTTCATCGAGGACACCATGAACGGCGGCCACCAGCTCAACGACCTGGCGCTGGTCACCACCATGGCCGAGAACAGCGCCGAGGCCGTGGAGTGGCTGGAGTCCATCGGCGCGCCCCTGCCCAAGGTGGCGGCCACCGGCGGCACCACCCACAAGTACCTGCACTCCCCCGAGGACGGCAGCCCCGTGGGCGCGTACCTCGTGGCGAAGCTCAGCGAGGAGGCTGAGAAGCAGGGCATCGAGATCATGCTGAACACCACCGCCACCGAGATCCTGATGGACGGCGGCGCGGCCGTGGGCGTGAAGGCCGAGGACGACGCGCACGAGTACACCGTCAACGCCAAGTCCGTGGTGCTGGCCACCGGCGGCTTCGGCGCGAACTTCGACCTGATGTGCTCCTTCAATCCCAGCCTTAAAAATGCCGTGACCACCAACCATCCCGGCGCGACCGGCGACGGCATCATGATGGCCGAGGCCGTGGGCGCGGCCACCGTGGACATGGACCAGATCCAGCTCCATCCCACCGTGTACCAGGCCACCAGCATGCTGGTCTCCGAGAAGATGCGCTCCCTGGGCGCGATCCTCGTCAACCAGGAGGGCAAGCGCTTCACCAACGACCTGGCCACCCGCGACGCCGTGTCCGCGGCGGAGCTTGAGCAGACCGGCGGCTATGCCTACATCATATTCGACCAGAACCTCGTGGACAACAACAAGTCCGCCAAGGAGTACATCGAAAAGGGCATGGCGGTCACCGGCGACACCTACGAGGCGCTGGCCGAGGCCATGGGCGTGCCCGTGGACGCCTTTGTCGAGACCATGAACACCTGGAACGCGGCCGTGGCCGCGGGCGAGGACAAGGAGTTCGGCCGCAACAACGGCATGGATGCCGACCTGTCCACCGCGCCCTTCTACGCCATCCAGATCGCCCCCGGCATCCATCACACCATGGGCGGCGTGAAGATCGACACCGACACCGAGGTCATCAGCACCGAGGACAAGCCGATCCCCGGCCTGTTCGCCGCGGGCGAGGTCACCGGCGGCGTGCACGGCGGCAACCGCATCGGCGGCAACGCGGTGTGCGACTTCGTGGTGTTCGGACGCATCGCGGGCGCGAACGCCGCGGCCTACGCCGCCTCCGAGGCGCTCTCCCCCGCCGCATAACGACAATCCACCGCAACAGGGGCCATGCCACAAACGGCATGGCCTTTTGCTGCGCCCAAACAGTCATTTTTCCGATTCTTCCCGCACAATATGAAGCATGACGAGTTGATCGGAGGGATGCGCCATGCGTCTGAAAGCGCTGCTTTTCTGCCTGATATTTCTAACGACGCTCTGCCACGCGGCGGGAGAATCGGAGATCGACCTGGCCCCGGCCCCGACACAGAAACCCCGGCCCGCGGCGCTGTCGCCCCTGTCCGCCGCGCCGCTGGAGCAGTCGCCGCCGCTTGGGCTGAACTGCGCCTCGGCCATGCTGGTCGAGCAGGACAGCGGGCAGGTGGTGTTCGAGATGAACCCGGACACCCCGCGGCCCGTGGCGTCGGTGACCAAGGTCATGACCATACTGCTGGCGCTGGAGATGCTGGACGCGGGCAGGCTTGAGCTGGACGGACAGGTTTCCGTCTCAAAAGCCGCGGCGGGCATGGGCGGCTCCCAGATGCTCCTGGACGTAGGCGAGCGGCAGACCGTGTCCACGCTGCTGGAGGGCATGATCGTGGGCTCCGCCAACGACGCCGCCGTGGCGCTGGCCGAGGCGATGTACGGCTCCGAGGCGGCCTGCGTGGACCGCATGAACGCCCGTGCCGCCGAGCTGGGCATGGCGAACACCCGCTTTGTGAACTGCACCGGCCTGCCCGCCGACGGCCAGCACACCACGGCGCGGGACGTGGCGGTCATGTCGCGGCAGATGTTCTCCCACCCGGCGTATTTCGATTTCTCCGACACCTGGATGGACGAGATCGACCACGGCGACGGGCGCGTCACGCAGCTCGTGAACACCAACAAGCTCATACGGCTCTACGACGGGTGCGACGGCGGCAAGACCGGCTCCACCAAGGAGGCGGGCTACTGCATCTCCGCCACCGCCAGCCGAGGCGGCTTGCGGCTGATCGCGGTGGTGCTGGGGGCCGATACCGGCGCGGAGCGCTTCGACATCGCCGGGAAGATGCTGGACCACGGCTTCGCCAACTACCGGCGCTACCCCGTGGCGCAGACGGGCACCAAGGTGCGCGGCACGCTGCCGGTCACCGGCGGCGCGAAGGACGGCGTGGCGCTCAAGCTGGGCAGCGACCTGACCCTGCTGGTGTCAAGGGGCGACGAGCAGCGCATACAGCTCTCCCCCGCCCTGCCGGAGAGCGTCGCCGCGCCGGTGGCGGCCGGGCAGCGCGTCGGCAGCGTGGCGGTGTCGCTGGACGGCAGGACGCTGGCGGAGATCCCCGTGGTGGCCGCCGAGGCCGTGGAGGCCAGCGGCCTCACCAGCGGCGTGAAGCGGTTCTGGGAAAATTGGACGGTCACGTGACATAACAAGCGGCCCCCGTCGCAGGACGGGGACCGCGTCGTTCGTCGTTGGTTGCTTACAGGCTCTCCAGCAGCTTGACCGCCGCGTCGGCGTAGGCGTTGAGCAGCGCCTGGGTCTTCTCGGCGCTGTCGGAGACGGCGTTGACGTACAGCTTGATCTTCGGCTCGGTGCCGGAGGGGCGCACGCACACCCAGGCCTTGTTCTCCAGCTCGAAGTACATCACATTGGACTTGGGCAGGGTCAGGGTCTCGGTGTTGCCGTCGCAGTCGGTGCGCACGGAGGTCTGGTAGTCGCGCACGGCCACGACCTTCTCGCCGGCGAAGTCCTTGGGGGGCGTCGCGCGCAGGGCGGCCATGGTGTGCTTCATCTTCTCCAGGCCGTCCTTGCCGGGCAGCTCGAAGGAAGCCACCTTGTCGCCGTAGTAGCCGTACTTCCCGTAGAGTATGTCGATGGCGTCGGCCAGGGTCTTGTTGTACTTTTTCTTGTACCAGCTGGCGGCCTCGGCGATGAGCATGCAGGCGTTGACGCCGTCCTTGTCGCGCACGTCGGTGCCGGACAGGAAGCCGTAGCTCTCCTCAAAGCCGAACATGAAGGTGTTGCAGCCGGTGGTCTCGAAGATGTGGATCTGCTCGCCGATGTACTTGAAGCCGGTGAGCACCTTGATGAGCTTGCAGCCGTAGTCCTCGGCGATGGCGCGGGCCATCTCGGTGGACACGATGGTGGTGACCGCCGCGGCGTTGGCGGGCAGCTCACCGCGCTCCTTCTTCTGGGAGAGGATGTAGTGCAGCAGTATGCAGCCGATCTGGTTGCCGTTCAACAGCCGCACGCCCTTGTCGGTCATGCAGGCGATGCCCACGCGGTCGCAGTCGGGATCGGTGCCCACGCACAGGTCCGCGCCCAGCGCCTCCTGCATCTTGAGGGCCAGCGTGAAGGTGGCGGGGTCCTCAGGATTGGGCACGCGCACGGTGGGGAAGTTGCCGTCGGGCAGCTCCTGCTCGGGCACGACGTACACGTGCTTCATGCCGATCTCCTTGAAGATGCGGCGCACCGGGATGTTGCCGGAGCCGTGCAGCGGGGTGTAGACGATCTTGAGGGTCTCGCCCATCTCCTTGGCCAGCTCGGGGTTGACGGACAGCTTCTTGATGGCGGCGATGTAGGCGTCGTCGACCTCCTTGCCGATGTAGACCAGCAGGCCCTTTTCGAGGGCTTCCTTCTCGTCCATGGGCAGGGACTCGGCGTCGGTGGTGTCGGGCAGCCGGTCGGTGATGCCCTTGACGGACTCGGGGGGCATCTGGCCGCCGTCGGACCAGTAGACCTTGTAGCCGTTGTACTGCCTGGGGTTGTGGGACGCGGTGATGACCACGCCGCCGATGCAGTTCAAATGCCGGACGGTGAAGGACAGCACCGGCACGGGCCGCAGGCTCTCGAACAGGTATGCCTTCACGCCGGAGTTGGCCAGCACCAGGGCGGTCTCCTTGGCGAACACGTCGGACTTGTTGCGGGAGTCGTAGGCGATGGCCACGCCGCGCCGCGCGCCGTCGGGGGTGGTGAGGATGTACTTCGCAAGCGCCCGGGTCGCCCGGCGCACGTTGTAGATGTTCAGCCGGTTGGTGCCCGCGCCCAGCACGCCGCGCATGCCGGCGGTGCCGAACTCCAATTCGCGGTAGAAGCGGTCCTCGATCTCCTTGGGGTCATCCTTGATGGCCATCAGGTCAGCCACGGTTTCCGGGTCGTCCGCGTAATCCTTGAGCCACTGCTCGTAGAGCTTCATGGGATCCATGGGGCATAACCTCCGTTCGTATCCTTCTCAGGCTTCCTTGGAAGCCAAATAGTCGTTGAGCTTCTTCACCAGCTCGTCGGCGTCGGTGCCGTGGGCGGCGCAGCCCATCTCCAGGCTCTCCATCTGGCTGAACGGGCAGCCCATGCAGTGCATGCCGTATTCCATCATGATGGGGGCGGTGGTGCGGTCGATCTGCAGCACCTCGCCGATGCTCATCTGCTTGTTGATCGTGGTCATGTTCAGATTACCTCCGTTGAACAGTTTATAAAATATCTTACAATATAAGTTTACAACAAACGCGGGACAAATGCAAGGGTTGAACGGCGATATTACAGCTCCTTTTTGAGGCTTCCCTCCGGGTCGATGCCGGTGGCGCTGCGGATGTCGTTGAACATGGCCTTGCGCTGCTTTTGGGAGTAGATGGCGGCGTTCATATGGTAGCGCTTGCCCTCCTTGGTGAGAAAGCACACCTCGTGTACGGGAAACAGCGGCGACCTGGCGTCGGCGCCGGTCTGGTCCACCCGGGAGTAGCCCAGGTCCTCCACGTAGCCGTAGCGCTCGATGCTTGCAAGGGGGAAGGTCTTGTCGATGAGCTTTAGGTCGTTGGGGCCCTGGCGGTAGAGTATCATGGCGCGCGCCGCGCCGTCGGCGGGCTTGATGTTGGCCGGAAAGGCGATGCGCAGGTTCTTGTCGTCGATGCACACCTTCGCCCGCACGTACATCCAGCCGTAGCCCAGGCCCATCGCGGCGATCAGGTAGGAGAAGAAGGAGAAGCTCTGCATGAACTGGTTGCCGGTGCCGGTGATCGAGCAGTACAGCGAATAGCCCGCGTCCACCAGGCTTATGCAGATGAGCACGTACAGCAGTATGAATCCGGGACAGTAGGGGCGATACACGGCTTCGAGGTCGTGTCCCAGATCGACTGCATGGGCAACCAGGAGCAGGGCAACCTGAACGGCACCGACGCCCTGACCGCCCATCCCGACGCCGTCGCCATCTTCGGCGGCAACGATCCGACCGCTCTGGGCGCTGCCGCGGCTGCTGACGCCGCCGGCTCCAGCTGCCTGATCTACGGCGTTGACGGCTCCCCCGACATCAAGGCTCTGATCGCCGAGGGCAAGGTCACCGGCACGGGCGCTCAGTCCCCCATGACCATCGGCAAGACCATCGCCGAGCTGTACTATCAGTGGAAGGACGATCCGGACAGCGTCGAAGACCGCTATCCGATCCCGACCTTCATGATCAACAGCGACAACATCGACGAGTACAACAACGGCGGCTGGCAATAAGCTGACGCCAACGGGTACGCTTCGTTTGTGACCCAGCGTTGATTCAACGGGGCTTTGTTCTCACGGAGGGCAAAGCCCCTTTCCGAATGATGGCATCGTCATCACACGTAGGGGCGGCGATGCGCCGCCCGCCCCGTGGCGGGCCACAACGGCAGGCGCCGGATCGGCGCCCCTATTCCCCATAGTAAAGATTAACGGTGGTGATAGTCAGTGAGCAATTACCTGCTCGAAATGAAAAACATCTGCAAGTCCTTCCCGGGCGTCAAGGCGCTGCAGGGCGTGAACTTCCAGCTCAAGTCCGGGGAGATCCACGCGCTGCTGGGCGAGAACGGCGCGGGCAAATCCACGCTGATCAAGGTCCTCGGCGGCATCTACATCGCCGAGGAGGGCGAGATCTTCATCGACGGCAAGAAGGTGGAGATCAACAACGTCAACGCCGCCCGGGACAACGGCATCTCCATCATCCACCAGGAGCTGGTGCAGGTGCCCCACATGACCGTGGCGGAGAACATCTTCCTGGGCCGCGAGCCCATGGGCAAGTTCGGCGTGGACACCCGCAGGATGGTCAAGGAGGCCCAGACCATGCTGGACCGCTTCGACCTGGGCATCGACGCCGCCGCCGAGGTGTACGACCTGTCCATCGCGCAGCAGCAGATGGTGGAGATCGTCAAGGCCATCTCCTTCAACTGCCGCATACTGGTCATGGACGAGCCCACCTCCTCCATCTCCGACCGCGAGGTCGAGCAGCTCTTTGAGATCATGCGCAACCTGGCCAGGCAGGGCGTCGGCATCATCTACATCAGCCACAAGATGTCCGAGTTGAACGAGGTCTGCGACCGGGTCACGGTGCTGCGCGACGGCACCTACGTGGGCACCCGCGAGGTGGCCACCACCCCGCGTGACGAGCTGATCGCCATGATGGTCGGCCGCGAGCTGTCCAACTACTACACCCGCGACCACGTGAAGGACACCGAGGTCGTGTTCAAGTGCGAGCACATCGACGACGCCAAGAAGCACCACAAGCGCGTCAACGACGTGACCTTTGAGGTGCGCAAGGGCGAGATCGTGGGCTTTGCCGGACTGGTCGGCGCGGGCCGCAGCGAGACCATGCAGTGCGTGTTCGGCCTGACGCCCGGCTCCAAGGGCACCGTGACCATCGAGGGCAGGCAGGCGCGCATCAAGACGCCCGTGGACGCCATGAAGTACGGTATCTCCCTGGTGCCCGAGAACCGCAAGGTGGAGGGCCTGTATCACGTGCAGTCGGTGGCCTTCAACTCCACCATCGAGGTGCTGCACGAGTTCATCAACCACCTGGTGGTCAACACCAAGCGCGAGCACGAGATCACCCAGGAGTTCATCGACAAGATGAACACCAAGACCCCCTCCCACGAGCAGGCCGTGACCAACCTCTCCGGCGGCAACCAGCAGAAGGTCATGATCGGCCGCTGGCTGGCCACCAAGCCCAAGATACTGATTCTGGACGAACCCACCCGCGGCGTGGACGTCGGCGCCAAGGCCGAGATCTACGAAATCATGAACGAGCTGACCAAGCAGGGCATGTCCATCATCATGATCTCCTCGGAGCTCCCGGAGATCATCAACATGGCGGACCGGGTCTACGTCATGTGCGACGGGCGCATCACCGGCTGCATCGATTACGAGGATGTCAGCCAGGAGGCCATCATGCACCTGGCGACCGTGGAAGGCAAGGCACAGGATAATACCGTCACTCAGAAGTCAGGAGGCAAAACAGCATGACCAAGGTAAAGCGCTATTTTAAGGACAATCTGGGAATCATCGCGGCTCTGGCCTTCATGATCCTCTTCCTGTACGTGTTTCCCAGGACGCACACCACGTTTCTGACCAAGACCAACATCTTCAACGTGCTCCGCCAGAGCTCCACCAACCTGATGCTGGCCTGCGGCATGACCATGGTCATCATACTGGGCGGCATCGACCTGTCCGTGGGCTCCATCATCGCCATGTCCGGCGTGCTGGGCGCGGCCGCGGTGGTCTGGCACGGCATGCCCGAGATCGTCGGCATCATCATCGCCATCATGTCCGGCGTCATCTTCGGCCTGCTCAACGGCCTCGTGATCGCCAAGACCCAGATCCCGCCGTTCATCGTCACGCTGGCCTCCATGAACATCGCAAAGGGCATCGCCTACGTGTACTCCGGCGGCAAGCCCATTCGCTGCATGACCGACGCCTGGAAGTTCCTGGGCGCAGGCTACGTGGCGGGCATCCCCACCCCGGTCATCACCATGACCATCGTGTTCATCGTGTCGGTGCTCTTCCTGAACCGCACGCGGATCGGGCGACACATCTACGCCGTGGGCGGCAACGACACCGCGGCGAAGTTCTCCGGTATCTCCACCTCCAAGGTCAAGTTCGTGGTGTTCAGCTTCAGCGGCCTGATGGCCGGCCTGGCCGGCATCACCATCGCCTCCCGCCTGTACTCCGGCACCTGTACCTCCGGCGACGGCGCTGAGATGGACGCCATCGCGGCCGTGGTCGTCGGCGGCACGTCCATGTCCGGCGGCTCCGGCAAGCTGGGCGGCACCCTGATCGGCGTGCTCATCATCGGCATACTGAACAACGGCCTGAACCTGATGGGCGTCAACTCCGACTGGCAGTACATCATCAAGGGCGCGGTCATCCTGCTGGCCGTGTACACCGACTTCCTGCGCTCCCGCAAGAAGGCCGGCTAACCAGGCTGTGCCTGGAGGCATTTGCTGCCGCGACGTATTATCGGAGATTTGCCCCCATAGATCCAAGGGGCAAATCTCCGCCTCGGGTTCATCATCATTCCATTGATCTCTACCAGCCTTCTGACCCCATTGATTCGAGGGTCAGAAGGCTGCGTTTTGTTATCCAGCATCCTGCGTAGGGGCAACGATGCGACCTCTTCCGTCAGCCCTTCGGGCTGCCACCTTCCCCTGAAGGGGAAGGTGGCGCGCAGCGCCGGAAGAGGTCGTCACCCCCGTAGGGGCGGCGGCGCCCCTACTATGGTTACTTGCGGCCGGACAGAAGAAGTCGTACTGTATTCCATAAAAAATAAAGAACCGTTATTGATCCTCCGAATCACCACAAAAGCAACGCAGACAGCCGCCGCATGATCGACGGGGCGGCTGGATGGCTTCGATGTCCGTTGTATCAGAAATGCAACGTTCGACCCCTTGCGCTTGAATCAGTGGCGCAAAGGGTCGAAGAATATAAAGCGGCAGCAGTTGCCTCCAGGCGCAGCCTGGGGTCACCAGTTCCCGCGCCCGTGGCGGGCGTAGAAGGCGTTGGCCCAGTCCATCAGGGCGTCCTGCTCGATGGCGGCGCGCATCTCCTCCATCATCTTCGTGAGGAAGTAGGTGTTGTGGATGCTGTTGAGCCTGAGCGCCAGTATCTCCCCCGCCTTGAACAGGTGGCGGATGTAGCCGCGGGTGTAGTTACGGCAGGTGTAGCAATCGCAGTCGGGGTCCAGCGGGGTGAAATCCTCGGCGTATTTGGCGTTGCGCACCACCAGCCGCCCGTCGTGGGTGAACACGGTGCCGTTGCGGGCCACGCGGGTGGCGAGCACGCAGTCGAACATGTCCACGCCGCGCAGCACGCCCTCGATCAGGCAGTCCGGCGAGCCCACGCCCATCAGGTAGCGGGGCTTCTGCCGGGGCATGTAGGGCATCATTCGGTCCAGCATGTCGTACATGACCTCCTTGGGCTCGCCCACGGACAGCCCGCCGATGCCGTAGCCGGGCAGGTCCAGCTTCGCCATCTCCTTCGCGCACTCGACGCGCAGGTCGGCGTAGAAGGCCCCCTGCACGATGCCGAACAGCGCCTGATTCCCGCTGGTCCACGCCTTCATGCAGCGCTCCAGCCAGCGGATCGTGCGGTGCATGGCCCCCTTGGCGCGGTCGTAGTCGCAGGGATAGGGGGAGCACTCGTCGAACTGCATCATGATGTCCGAGCCCAGCGCCTGCTGTATGGCGATGGATTCCTCCGGCCCGATGAACTGCTTCGAGCCGTCCAGGTGGCTGCGAAACTCCACGCCGCGCTCCTCGAGCTTCCTGAGGTCCGCCAGCGAGAACACCTGGAACCCGCCGCTGTCGGTCAGTATGGGCCTGTCCCAGTGCATGAAAGCATGCAGGCCCCCCGCCCGCCGCACCAGTTCCTCGCCGGGCCGCAGGTGCAGGTGGTAGGTGTTCGAGAGTATGATCTGCGCGCCGCAGTCTTTAAGCTCCTCCGGCGTCATGGTCTTAACGGTGGCCTGGGTGCCCACGGGCATGTACACTGGCGTCTCGATCACCCCGTGGGGCGTGTGCAGGCGGCCGCGGCGCGCGCCGGTCTGCTTGCAGACGTGCAAAAGCTCAAATTCAAAGGGCTTGGGCATGGATGAACCTCCATAGAATGTGAAATCGAAAAAACAGCGACCGGCGAAAACGCTGGTCGCTGCAACAGACGGATGGATTACAGCATCGCCCGGCGGCGCAGCAGGGCGGCCATCATCAGGCCGCACAGCGCGATGCCCGCGAAGGCATAGCCCACCGGCATGGAGCTGTCCCCGGACTGCGGCACCGCGTTCTCCACCACGCGGGCGGCGATGTCCATGCTGACGGCCATGTTGCCGTTGCCGTCAAAGGCGTCCAGGCGGTACACGCCGGCGTCCTCGGGCTGGGCGTTGACGATGTTGAGCACCTTCTGGGTCGCGCCCTGGATCGGCGCGTCGTTGAAGTACCACTGGTAGGCCTCCGGCGTCACGCCGTCGATGTTGACCTCGATGGAGAGATCCTCGCCCGCGTCCACCACGGCGTTCTGCGTCATGTGGGACACCCGCATGACCACCGTCGTGTCGATCGCGCCCTGGGCGAAGGCACAGGCATTTATGCTCAAAAGCGCAATCACAACGATTGCAAACAATCTTGCAAAACGCATCTTCACGCCGAACTCCTCCAATAGCACATGTATTCATTCGTAACTGTCATTATTTTATCGCATGGTTTGTTGCATTTCAAGTTTCGCGGCCTATCGGCATAATATCGTATTTTCTTTTACATATATCGCAATTTATATGTAATATACCACAACATGGCCGAAATATACATAACTTCATTATGACAGTTGATTGACATAAATGTGCGGAATTGTGACTTTCAAGTCATAATTCACGGGGCTTCCTTTACAGCAAATCGGGCGGATGTTATAATGATAGATGAATCGCGCGCGGGCGCGGCGGACGGAGGCAATTATGACGGGATTTCTGATACTCGGGCTCTACCTGTGCTGCGGCGTGGCGCTCACGGACGGCGTGTTCCGCCGTCGGGACCGGCTGACCCGGCTGTGGCTGGGTCTTTGCGCGGGGCTGATCATGATGATGTGGCTCCCGGCGCTGTACGCCTTCGCCCTGCGCTTCACCCGCGCAGCGCAGCTCATGGGCCTTCTGACGGCGGCGGCGCTGGCGGTTGCCGCGCAGCTTGTGACCCGCAAAAAGCCCCGCGAGAAGCGCTGGACGGACGCGCCCTGGTGGCTGTTTATCGCGTTGGTGCTGCCGCTGACGGCACTCTCCGGCTACCTGGAGTACACCCACACCCTGCGCGACATCGACGGCGCGCTGTGGGTGGGCCAGTCCACCTACGGCGACCTGTGCCTGCACCTGGGCATCGCCACCTCCCTCAGAAACGCCGCCTTTCCCCCGCACTACTCGCTGCTGCCGGGGGCGCTGCTGGGCTATCCGTTCCTGGCGGACAGCATGGTCACCACGATGCTGCTGTTCGGCACCGGCCTCGCCCCGGCCTTCGTCGTCACGGGCACGCTGATGCTGATGCTGGTATTCACGGGCTTCGTGATCTTCACCTGGTCGCTGACCCGCTCGGCGGCGGCGACGGTCGTCGCGACGGTGCTGATGTTCATAAACGGCGGCCTGGGCTTCATCTACCCGCTGGACCGCATGGGGCGCGACACCACCGCGTTTCAGGAGATCTTCACCGGCTTCTACAAGACCCCCACCAACCAGCCGGAGCTCAACCTGCGCTGGGTGAACGTGATCTGCGACATGATGATCCCCCAGCGGACGCTGCTGTGCGGCTGGATGGCGCTGATCCCGGCGCTGTGGATGCTTCTGAACGTGCTCCGGGAGCGAAAAATGGCCGAGGGCGTCGCCCTGGGCGTGTGGGCGGGGGCGCTGCCCATGATCCACACCCACTCCTTCCTGGCGCTGGGGCTTTTGAGCCTGGGGGCGATGATCTATGGGCTGATCCATGAGGCGGACCGATTGGACGTGCTGAAGCGCTACGCGGTCTACGGGCTGATCGCCGTGGCGCTGGCCGCGCCGCAGCTCCTGACCTGGTCGGTGCCGCAGACGGTCAACGGCGGCGCCCTGCGCATCCGCTTCAACTGGGTCAACAACATGGGCAACGGGCGGCTGATCGACCACTACGTGTGGTTCTGGGTGAAGAACGTGGGGCTGATCTGGCTGTTGATGGTCCCCGCCGCGCTGTTTGACGACCCGGACACGAAGTCGCTTCGTCGGGCGCTGGGGCTGGGGGCGCTTCTGATCTATGTGACGGCGGAGCTCATACAGTTCCAGCCCAACGAATACGACAACAACAAGCTGTTCTACGTGGCCTACATGACCATGATGCCCGCCATGGGGCTGTATCTGGTGCGCGTGTTTCAACGGCTCAGGGGGCTTCGCGGGCGGTACCTGCTGGCCGCGGCGTTCATGCTGGCCTCGACGCTGTCCGGGGCGCTGACCGTCGCCCGGGAGTGGGTGTCGGCCTACGGGCTGTTCATGGCCCCGGAGGTGCGCGCCGCCGCGTATATCGAGGAAAACGTCCCCGCCGACGCCGTGTTCCTGACCGGCGGCCAGCACAACAACGCCGTGGCCGCGCTGACCGGGCGGGACATCGTGTGCGGCACCGGCAGCTACCTGTACTTCCACGGCATCGACTACAGCCGCCAGCGCTACGACGAGCAGCGGATGCTGGAGCATCCCTCGGAAAGCGCGGCGCTGTTTAAAGAATACGGCGTGACCCACGCCTACATCTCCAGCCACGAGCGCGCCGCCTTCGCGGTGGACGAGGACTGGTACGCCGAGAACTGCGCGCTGCTGTTCTCCGAGGGGGGCGTGGACGTCTATGCGCTTCAATGACAAGATATTGTCCCAAGCGTGACCACCAAACTTATAATTAATGGTATTGTATTTTACCTGCGGTTGGTATAGAATAGAAACAGTATAAACTTCGGAGGCAATGTGATGCGGAACTGGAAGATCGCTGTGCTGAGCGCGCTGACGGCGGGCGCTGTGTTTGCGCTGCCCGGATGCGGCATGGTGGACGAGAACTTCCTGGACACCGAGGCGAACTACACCGTGGACATCTCCGTACCCTACGCCACGGCCACGCCGCTGCCGGAATACCTGAACGTGCCGGACCCCATCGTCATCGACCAGGACGGCAACGTGACGCTCAACGACGCCTCCATCATCGAGGGCAGCTTCCAGTCCGCCCGGGACGAGGAGCAGCAGACCGAGTACCGCAGCCTCACCCTGGGCTCCAACGGCATCGCCGTACAGGCGCTGCAGTCCCGTTTAAAGGAGCTGGGCTACTTCAGCGGGGAGATCACCGGCCTGTTCGACGTGGACACCGAGGCCGCCGTCAGGCGCTTTGAGCAGACCTACGGCACCATGCAGACCGGCGTCGCCACGCAGAAGCTGCAGCTTCGGCTGTTCGCCTCCACCGCGCCGGTGTACGGCAGCGCGGCCTACAACGAGGCCGTGGTGTCCCAGTACGCCGTGCTGCGCCCCGGCACCGTCGGCAGCTCCGTGTACGCGCTGCAGCAGCGGCTCAAAAACCTGGACTACCCCATCACCGACCTGACCGGCGCCTACGACGACCAGACCGCGCTGTGCGTGCGGCTGTTCTATCAGATGTACGGCATCATGCCCAGCGACGTGGCGGACGTCAACATGCAGCGGCAACTCTACTCCGAGGACGCGCTGCACTACGACGCCTCCGTGCAGCCCCTGCCCACCAACACCCCCGAGGCGTCGGAGGTGGACGAGGACGCCATACAGACCATGGAGGACGTCATCAGCCGCAAGGACGACGACGGCGGCATCCAGCGGCCCATCGGCAACGCCGACCCGGAGGTCGTGCGCATACAGCAGCGCCTGATCGCGCTGGGCTACATGGCCGAGGGCGGCGACACCGGCGTGTTCGACAACGCCACCGTCGCGGCGGTGAACCGCTTCCTGTCCGCCATCGGGCGCGAGCCCGGCGGCACGCTGAACGAGGAGATGCAGGCCTTCCTGTTCTCCGACAGCGCGCCCAGCTTCGGCGGGGAGAGCGCGGACACCGAATACCAGAACCTCAGCCCCGGCGACAGCGGCGAGGCGGTCATGAACCTCCAGCGCCGCCTGGTGCAGCTCGGCTACGCCAACGGCAACCCCAACGGCCAGTACGGCAGGGCCACCATCAGCGCCGTGCAGCTCTATCAGCAGTCCAACGGCATGGACGTGGACGGCCTGGCCTCCGCCTGGCTGCAGGCCACGCTGTTCAGCGACACCGCCCTCACCTACGCGCAGACGCAGGGCCTCCAGCCCGTCGCCTCCGCGGAGCCCACGCCGGAGCCCACCCCGCAGGGCGACACGCTGTACTTCAACCTGGCGCTGGGCGCCACCGGCAACGCGGTGCGCGACCTGCAGAACCGGCTGATCAAGCTGGGCTACAGCCTCACCGCCACCAAGACCTACGACGAGGCCACCCGACAGGCGGTGCTGGCGTTCCAGTCGGCCATCGGCGTCACGCCCACCGGCGAGGCGTCCGCGTCGATGCAGCGCTACATCTACAGCAAGGCGGCCCCCGGGCCCACCGTGCGCTTCTACAACGTCCCGCAGACCTTCCAGCCGCTGAGCCTGGGCAGCACCGGCGACGCCGTGTCGCGGCTGCAGCAGCAGCTGTTCTCGCTGAATCTCATAAAGCGCGACGACATCCAGGCCAGCATCGGCACCTACAACGAGGCCACGCGGCAGGCCGTGATCGCCGCCCAGAGGGCCATGGGCTATCAGAGCCCCGACGGCGTGGCGGGCGTGGAGTTCCAGAGCTTCCTGTTCTCCAAGTATTCAAAGAAGATCAAGCAGAAATAACGGATCGGAGGATTGGTTAACATGGTTGACATGAGCAGATGGATCGAAATCGCAAAGGAAAACATCCACAGGCGCCCCGCGACCAGCGGCCGGCTGGCGGGCAAGATCGCCATCGTGACCGGCGCGGCCCAGGGCTTCGGCAAGGGCATCGCCGAAGAGATGTACCGGGAGGGCTGCGCAGTGGTCATCGCGGACATGAACCTGCCCGGGGCGCAGGCCGTGGCGGAGGAGCTGGGCGCGAACGCCTGCGCGGTGGAGGTCAACGTAACCGACGAGGAGAGCGTGGCGCGCATGGTGCAGCAGACCGTCGAGCGCTTCGGCGGCCTGGACATACTGGTGTCCAACGCCGGCGTGGCCAAGGCCGGCAACCTGCTGGAGCTCGAAAAGAAGGCCTTTGACTTCGTCACCAACATCAACTACACCGGCTACTTCCTGTGCGCCAAGTACGCCGTGGTCATCATGGAGGCCCAGTTTGAGGCGGACAACAGCTGGTTCGGCGATATCATCACCATCAACTCCAAGTCCGGCCTGGAGGGCAGCAAAAACAACTACGCCTACGCCGGGTCCAAGTTCGGTGGCATCGGCCTGACCCAGTCCTTCGCGCTGGAGCTGTGCCCCTTCAACATCAAGGTCAACGCCATCTGCCCCGGCAACTACCTGGACGGCCCGCTGTGGTCCGACCCGGAGCGCGGCCTGTTCGTGCAGTACCTGCACGCCGGCAAGGTGCCCGGCGCCAAGACCGTGGAGGACGTGCGCAAATACTACATGGCCAAGGTGCCCATGAACCGCGGCTGCTTCCCCGCCGACGTGGCCAAGGCCATATTCTACTGCGTCGAGCAGAAGTACGAGACCGGCCAGGCCATCCCCGTCACCGGCGGCCAGGTGATGCTGAATTGAGGCCACAATGACCGCGCAGGCGGCTGTCCCATCACGGGACAGCCGCCTGCGTGTTGTTCAAAAGTTTTCCCACAAAAACGCCTTGATCCTCAGGGCGGCGACATCCTCGTCGGGGCCGTCGATATCGACCCGGATCACGTCGCCCTGCCTGACGCCCAGGCCCATCAGCCCGAGGATGCGCTTCCCGTCGGCGGACTTATCGCCGAGGGAGACCGTCACCGCGGACTGGTACAGGCTGGCCGCCTTCACCAGCAGCCCGGCGTGCCGGGCGTGCAGCCCCACGGGCACCTTGATGGTATACATGAATGATCGCATGACACGCCCCTCCTATGCGTAGCTGTGGACGCCCGGCAGCAGTACGTTCACGCCGATGTAGGTGAACAGCACGCACACGAAGCCCACCGCCGCGAAGATCGCCGCCGCCCGGCCGTTCCAGCCCCGGCGGATGCGCAGGTGCAGGTACATCGCGTAGATGATCCAGGTCACCAGCGACCAGGTCTCCTTGGGGTCCCAGGACCAGTAGCTGCCCCAGGCCCGCTCGGCCCAGATCGCGCCGGTGAGTATGGTGAAGGTCAGAAACAGCAGGCCCAGCGACACGCTGCGGTAGCTGATGAGGTCCAGCTTCTCTTTGTTCGGGATGTGCTGGTCCAGGAAGCCCTGGGCCTTCATATGATCCCTCAGCAGGAATATAACCGACAGCACGAAGGACACGCCGAAGGCCCCGTAGGCGATGATGGCGGTGGACACGTGGAAGCCCAGCCAGTTGGAGCGCAGGGCGGGCATCAGCGCCTTGACCTCGCGGCTCTGCATGGCAGCGTAGCCGATGATCAGGAAGATCACCGGCGCGGCGAAGGTCCCCAGCACGGGGAACCTGAACCGCACCACGAATATCAGGCTCACCAGGCAAAGCCCCCAGGCGAATGCCGTGGCGAACTCGTACTGGTTGGTCATGGGCAGGCGGCCCGCGCCGACGCCGCGGCAGACGAGCGCCGCCGTGTGCAGCACAAAGCCCGCTGCCTGGAGGATCAGCGCCGCCCTCGCCAGGCCGTTCCGCTTAACGGCGATGAACGCGAAGTAGAGTATCATCGCCGCGAAGTAGGTCAGCATCACGATGGTGAACAGCGTATTTTCAACTTGAAGCATCGGCGTCCTCCTCCCTTGCGGCTTCGATCAGCCGGTCCCTGAACAGCGCGCCGCCCTTGCTGCTTGTGCCGTGGATCATCCAGCCCGCATCATTCTTCACGGCCCACACCTTCGCGGGCTGCACGTAGAAGGCCAGTATCAGGCCGAGCATCGTCAATAGCCCGCCGATGAGCGCAAGCCAGGTGAAGTGGTCCACCTTGATCTGTATGAGCGTGTAGCTCTGCGGATCGGTGAAGGTGACGGTGTACTCGTCGATGGTCAGCGCCTCCTCCGGCATCAGCACGTTCATGCCCAGCAGCTTTTCCTGATAGTACACCTGGTACAGGTACGCCGGGTTGTTCAGCGCGCCGGTGGCGGTGGACGGCCCCACCCCGGGGGTCATCACGTAGTCCGGGTAGAAGGCGCTGAAGAACACCACCAGGTCGGGCTTGTCCTTCACGATCAGGTATTCCCCGGCGCAGACCACCTCGTCCTGAAGCGGCGCGCCGTCTTTTTTAACGTTGATCTTCGCCGCCCAGCCGGTGGAGTTCTGGTAGAACTTCATGCCGTACAGCGAAGCCGGGTTGTTGACGGACACGGTGGCGCTTCCACGGTGTCGTCCGGGCGCAGGCCCACCTCAAAGTCGTCGATGGTCAGAAGGTAGCCCGTGTCCCCGATGGGCCGGGTCTGCCCCGGCACGCCGTAGACCGTGTACTGCTTCTGGGTCATCTGCCCCAGGCCGAAGCCCAGTATCAGCAGAAGTATGCCCAGGTGGCACACCCACGCGCCCCAAAGCCCCGCGCGACGGACGGATTTGAACAGCGCCTCGCGGCCGTCCGCCGTCATGGTGCTGACCGGGTTCGGCATCCGCAGGCGGTCGAACACCCGCCCGGGGTCGCGCACCGGACCCGCCTGCGCCGCGCCCTCCGTCTCAATGGCCCGGGCAGGGTCTGCCTCGGCCTTCGTACGCGCGACGAGCTGCGGCAGCCTCAGCAGGTTGCAGGCGAGCAGGTTCACGCACAGGAAGGCATTGATGAGCACAAACCACGGGCTATGGAAGGCGTCGTCCAGGTGAAGCGCCACGATCAGCGCCGCGGTGCGCTCGGAGTACTGCCGGGCGTACCATTCGTAGCTCTGCCCCTGGGTGATCAGGCTGGCCGCCGAGCACGCCAGCGCCAGCACCGCCAGCAGCAGTATGGCGAACTTCATCGAGGATATGAATTTCCAGATCTTCTTCATGCTATTATACTATACAATACAAGGGGCTGTCTCAAAACGCATTATTCACCGTGCACATGTCGTAGGGGCGGCGATGCGCCGCCCGCCCTTAAGTATACCGTATTACATACCCGGGCGGGCGCCGCATCGGCGCCCCTACATGGTTTTCTTCAGGCCTCCAGCAGCGCCATGGCCTCGGCGATCTTGCTCTCCGAGGTATCCAGGCAGCGCATGGCCAGCTCCGAATTGTGCGCGCCCTCGGCGTTCTCGACGTAGCAGAAGTCGAAGAACCACTGGGCCTCGCGGTGCAGCTTGCGGATGGCGTCCAGCTCCTTCTCGGACTTCACGCCCTCGCTGACGGCGGCAGCCAGCGCGGTCTTGAACTCGGACAGCTTGTTGCCGACCTCGGTCTCGCGGGCGGTGACGCGCTCCTGGATGCCCTTCACCAGCTTGGTCATGTCGGTGTCGGCGTGGCACTTGGCGCAGGTCTGAAGCAGCGCCTCGTTCTCCAGGGGGCTCACGAGGGTGTGGCTGTGGTACACGGTGCCGTCGTCGGCCATTTCGATGGGCATGTGGCAGTCGGCGCAATTCAGGAACGCGGCGTGCTTGCCCTGCAGGAAGGTCTCAAACTCGGGGTGCTGGGCCTTCAGAAGCGGCGTGCCTGTGGATTCCTGCACCCAGTCCTTGAAGCCGAGATCGTCGTAGTAGGCCAGTATGGCCTCCGGGGTCATCTCCTCTACGCTGTGGTAGGGCATCATGGTCTCGGAGTCCTCGGGGGTGAAGTAGTACTCGATGTGGCACTGGCCGCAGGCCATGTTGGACGGGTCGATGGCGCTCACGTTGTCGCCCAGGGCCTTGTTGACGTAGGAGTGGGTCACCACGCGCATGCCGCCCTTGCCGGCCTCGTTGGCGTGGCAGGTGTAGCAACTCACGCTCTCCTCCATCAGCGCCTCCGCCTCTTCAAAGGGCATGGAATACGCGCTCACGCCCTGGTCGTTGACCAGCTTGGCGAAGTTGGGGGTCTTGCAGGTCAGGCAGTTGGCCTTGGGATGGGGCCGCTGGGTCTTGTGCACGTCCTCCAGGCAGTACTCGTGGCCGCGGGCGCTGCCGTAGTCCTTGGCAAAGCCGTAGCCCTCGTAGATGTTGACCAGGTATGGGTCCTGCTCCAGGTAGTCGGTCACATAGCTGTTGTCCCTGTTGTTGCCCCAGCTTACGCTGATGTACGGATAGACGGCCGCCCAGTCCTGAGCATTGACGGTGCCGTCCTTGCTGGTGGCCTCGGGGGCCTCGACGTCGAGGTACGCGATATCCTCCCGGGTGAGCGGGCCCATGTCGCCGCGGCTGTCGATGTGATACATCACGCTTCCACCGGCGATGCCGCCCAGGAAGACCACCGCTGCCAGAATGACCACCGCCGAGGCGATCAGCCTGACATAATGCTTTTTCTCCACGGTTCTCCCTCCCTCAGATTAATCGGAAACGCTCTCCGGCTCGGTGATGACCTTCGCCGGACATTTCGCCACGCACCTGCCGCACTGCACGCAGTTTTCGTAGTTGACGGCGGCGAGGTTGTCGTTGACGTGTATGGCGTCAAAGGCGCACTGCTTCTGGCAGATGCCGCAGCCGATGCAGCCCGCCTTGCACACCTTCTTCACCGTGGGGCCCTTGTCGCGGTTGGAGCACTGCACGATCACGCGCTTGGACTCGGGCACCAGCTCGATCAGGTGCTTCGGGCAGGCCTTCACGCACAGGCCGCAGCCCACGCAGCGCGCCCGGTTGACCACCGCCACGCCGTCGACCACGTTGATGGCGTCCTGCGGGCAGACCTGCGCGCAGGTGCCGAAGCCCATGCAGCCGTAGTCGCACTCGGTGACGTTGATGCCCGACAGCGCCGCCGCGCGGCAGTCGTTGATGCCGATGTAGTTGCCCTGGTTGTGGGTGACCTCGCAGGAGCCCTTGCAGCGCACGAAGGCGACCCTGCGCTCGGCGGCGTCGGCGGAGGTGCCCATGATCTCGCCGATCTGCTTGGCCACCGGCGCGCCGCCCACGGGACAGCCGTTCACCGGGGCCTCCCCCTTGGCGATGGCCGCCGCCATGGCGTCGCAGCCCGCATAGCCGCAGGCGCCGCAGTTGTTGCCGGGCAGGACCTCGCGCACGGCGGCCTCGCGCTCGTCCACTTCGACGTGGAATCTATTGCCCGTATACACCAGGCCCGCGCCCACAATGACGCCGACCAGTGCGATGACGATGGTGGTTACAATGATGATCTGCATGTCCGCACCTCCCTCAGAACGACAGGCCGGAGAAGCCCATGAACGCAATGGACATCAGCGCCGCGGAGATCATCACGATGGGCGCGCCGCGCAGGGGTGCGGGGATATCCTCCTCGTGAATGCGGGAGCGAATGCCCGCCAGCAGCACGATGGCCAGCGTGTAGCCCACCGCCGTGCCAAAGCCGGCCAGTATGCTCTCCAGGAAGTTGTAGCCGTTCTGCACGTTCGTCAGCGCCACGCCCAGCACCGCGCAGTTGGTGGTGATCAGGGGCAGGTAGATGCCCAGCGCCTTGTAGATCGCCGGGGAAGTCTTTTTCAGGAACATCTCCACGATCTGCACCAGCGCGGCGATGACCAGTATGAACACGATGGTCTTCATGAAGTCCAGGCCCAGCGGGTTCAGCACGTAGTCATAGAGCAGGTTGGCCACGGCGGAGGCGATGGTGATGACGAACACCACCGCCATGCCCAGCGAGGCGGAGGCCTTCATCTGCTTGGACACGCCCAGGAAGGAGCAGATGCCCAGGAACTGGTTGAGCACCACGTTGTTGATCAGCGCGGCGCCGATCACGATCATGATCAGGCTGGCGTTCACTTGGACGACACCTCCTCATTCATGCCGCACTGGGCGGAGCAGGTGGCGCACACGCCGCAGCAGCCGCCCTCCACCAGCCTGCGCTGGCGGGTCTTGATGCCGATGGCGTTCTGCACCGCGATGATGGCGGCGATCACCAGGAACGCCCCCGGGGGCTGTATGAATATGGCGATGGGCTCGACGCTGGCGGGCAGCACCTGTATGCCGAAGGCAGTGCCGTTGCCCAGCACCTCGCGGAACAGGCCCGCGAGGGTCAGCGCGATGGTGAAGCCCAGGCCCATGCCCAGGCCGTCCATGAAGGACAGCCCCGGCGTATGCTTGTTGGCGTACGCCTCGGCGCGGCCCAGTATGATGCAGTTCACGACGATCAGCGGGATATAGATGCCCAGCGCCGAGTAAAGCGAGGGCAGGTAGGCCTCGATCAACAGCTCCGTCACCGTCACCAGCGAGGCCACCACCACGATGTAGGCGGGCAGGCGTACCTCGTCGGGGATCACCTTGCGCAGCAGGGAGATCACCACGTTGGACAGTATCAGCACCGCCGTGGTGGACAGGCCCATGCCGATGCCGTTCATGGCGCGGGTGGAAACCGCCAGCGTCGGGCACATGCCCAGCATCAGTATCAGCGTCGGGTTTTCCTTGACGAGCCCGTTGTACAGGCGTTCAACATACTTGTTCATACCGTCAGCCTCCCTTCACCGTGGTGTTGAAGAAGTCCAGCGCGGCGTTCACGGCGTTGACCACGGCCCCGGAGGTGGTGGACGCGCCGGAGACGGTGTCGATCTGGTCCTCCTCTGTGCTGCCGCCAGCCTTGTTCAGGGTGAACTTGCTCACGGCCCGGCCGTTGAACTGGTCCTTGAACTCCGGATCGGCTACGCGCATGCCCATGCCGGGGGTCTCGTTGAGGGTCGTGAAGTCGATGGCGTTGATCGCGCCCTCGGCGTTCAAGCCCACGGCCATGGAGACGTCGCCGTCAAAGCCGTCTGAGGAGGTGGCGCGGATCACGTAGCCCACGGTCTCGCCCGCGGCGTCCACGCCCACATAGGCCTCGTTGATGTACGCGCGGCCGAAGTCCGAGCCGTACACCTCGCCGTTCAGATCGGCGATGGCCTGGTCGATGGTCTCGTCGGACTTGAAGCTCTCCGCCTCGGGCACGACCACCTGGAAGGAGGCCAGGTTGGCCGCCAGCTTCTGGTTCTCGATGGTGTCCTTGGTCATGGAGAACACGCCGCTCAGCGCCAGGCCCGCGATGATCGTGATGGTGGTCAGCACCACCACCGGCCTCGGCACGCGGCTGATCAGATCGCCCACGCCGATGTCGTCGCGGGTGAACACGGACTTCTTCCGGAAGGCGTAGGGCTTGGGGAAGATGTTCATGTCGATCACGGGGGTCAGCAGGTTGGCGGAGATCACCGAGTAGCTGAAGGAGTCCGCCGAGCCGCCGTGCAGGCGGAAGATGCCGCCCAGCACGCCGATGGTCAGGCCGTAGATCATCTGGCCCAGCCGGCTGACGGGGGACGTGGTGTAGTCGGTGGCCATGTAGAAGGCCGCCATGATCACGCCGCCGCCGCAGATGTTCGCGGCGAGGAACCTGGGATCAAAGCCCTGGCCGCCGAACAGCCCGATGTAGAGCGTGAAGCCGCCCAGCACCGAGAAGCAGATCTCGCCGTGGATGATGTCCAGCGACCACAGCACCAATCCGCCAATCAACAGCGCCAGCGCGCTGCCGCCGATGACGCCCGGGGCCGTGCCCAGGAACATGCTGGTGATGTTGACCGCCTTGCCCTGCATGAGCTCCGCCACCGGGGTCGCGGTCGATACGCCGTCCACCGTGAAGCGCGTCATGCTGGTGCCGAAGGAGATCAGCAAAAAGCACCGGGCCGCCAGCGCGGGGTTCAAGAAGTTCTTGCCCAGGCCGCCGAAGCAGCACTTCACCACCAGTATGGCGAACATCGCGCCGATCACCGGCAGGTGCAGCGGGCTGTCCGGGGACAGGCACAGCGCCAGCATCAGGCCCGTCACGATGGCGCTGCCATCCTTCCAGGTGTCCGGCTTGTGGCACAGCTTGTCGAACGCGAACTCCGACGCCACCGCGGTAAACACCGACAGCAGCACCACCATCAGCGCGTTCATTCCGTGCACGCACACGCCCACGATCGTCGCCGGCAGCAGCGACAGGGACACCACGTGCATGATATACGGCGTCGTCCATTTATCCCGAATGTGCGGGCCGGAGGACAGATTCAATGCGTTGTTCATTTTTTACCTCCCGCCTCCGCGCGTTTGCGCGCCATGATTTCGGCCTTGGCCTGCTTGAACATCTGCGTCAGCGGGCGCTTGGCCGGACAGATATAGCTGCAGCTGCCGCACTGCATGCACTCCAGGCCGTAGAGCCTGTTCTCGAAGCGGTCCATGTCCTTGTCCACGAGGGTATCGGCCATGAGCTGCGGCATCAGCCCCAGCGGACAGACCGTGGTGCAGCGCCCGCAGTGCAGGCACGCGGTCATCTGCGCCTCCGCCTTCTCCGCGGGGTCGTCGGTCAAAAGCGTGAGGCCGTTGTTCATCTTCTGGATCGGCACGTCCAGGGTCGCCATGGCGATGCCCATCATCGGGCCGCCGGCCAGCGCCTTCTTGAGCGTCACGCCCTCCTTGAGCCCGCCGGAATACTCCAGAAGCTCCGCGAAGCTCGCCCCGTCCGGCACCATGTAGTTGCCGGGGTTTTTCACCGCGTCGCCGGTGAGGGTGAAGCAGTGCGTGTAAAGCGGCTCCCTGAACACCACCGCGCGCTGTATGGCCAGGATCGTGCCCACGTTCTCCACGATGCAGCCCACGTCCGCGGGCAGCATCCGGGCGGGATAATCCTTCCCGGCGATGGCGCTGATCAGGCTCTTCTCACCGCCCTGCGGGTACTTGGTCTTCATCGGGAGCACCTTGATGCGGCCGTGGCCCTCGATCGCCTGCGTCATGGCGGCGATGGCCACGGGCTTGTTGTCCTCGATGGCTATAACGCCGTGGGCGTTCCTGAACAGCTTAAGCATCAGTTCCAGGCCCTCGACGATGGCGTCCGCCTGGGTGCGCATCAGCTGGTCGTTGCAGGTGAGGTAGGGCTCGCACTCCGCGCCGTTGGCGATGACGTACTTGATGTCGTCCGGCGCCTTCGGCGAGAGCTTCACGTGGGTCGGGAAGCCCGCGCCGCCCAGGCCGATGATGCCCGCCTCCCGCACGCGGTCCACGATCTCCTGATTGGTGAGCCCCGACACGTCCTCCCGGACGCCGAAGCCCTCGGCCTTCGTGTACAGGCCGTCGTTGTCGATGACCACGCACTCCTGCATGGTTCCCGACAGGGTGCGGCGCTTCTCCACCGCCTTCACCTTGCCGGAGCAGGCGCTGAATATGTTGGCGGACACGAAGCCGTCCGCCTCGGCGATTCGCTGGCCCACCAGCACCGGGTCGTTTTTCTTGACCACGGGCTTCGCGGGTTTTCCGATGTGATGGGCGAGCGGATAGACCATCTCCCCCTTCGCCTCGAACGGACGCAGCGCCTGCTCCCGGCTCAGCTCCTTGTGGTAAGCCGGGTGCACGCCGCCGCGAAATGTCTTTCTCACCGTCTTCTACCCCTTTCCGTCGCTGTTTATTTCCCCAAAAATACATAATAAAGAAGGCAATCATTTCATGTCTTCCCGAATCCCTCTATCGCACCGCGGACCCTCCGCATTGTCTTTCATATATAGTAACATAAAACACGATTTTTGTAAAGTTAAAGGCAATGAAACATGCAATCGAACACATGTTTAAGTTTTTGCGCGATGTTTTCATTATAAATCATTGGTGCTATAATGGGGGGTATGAAGGAGGTGTCCGCCGTGTTCAAGCTGCATTCGGACTACGCGCCCACGGGGGATCAGCCGCAGGCCATCGAGGCCCTGACGAGGGGCCTGGAAGACGGCCTGAAGCACCAGGTCTTGCTGGGCGTCACGGGCTCGGGCAAGACCTTCACCATGGCGAACATCATCAAAAACGCCAACCGCCCGGCGCTGATCATCGCCCACAACAAGACGCTGGCGGCCCAGCTGGCGGCGGAGTTCAGGGAGTTCTTCCCGGAGAACGCGGTGGGGTATTTTGTCTCGTATTACGATTATTACCAGCCCGAGGCCTACATCCCCTCCTCGGACACATTCATCGAGAAGGACTCCTCCGTCAACGACGAGATCGACCGCATGCGCCACAGCGCCACGGCGTGGCTTGCGGAGCGTCGGGACGTGGTGATCGTGGCGAGCGTGAGCTGCATCTACGGCCTGGGCAGCCCCGAGGAGTACGAGGACCTGTCCGTGTCCCTGCGGGAGGGGCAGGTCATCGACCGGGACGACCTTCTGATGCGCCTGGTGGAGATACAGTTCACCCGCAACGACTTCGAGCCCGAGCGCGGCACCTTCCGCGTGCGGGGCGAGGTGGTGGAGATCGTTCCGGCAGCCTCCGAGAAAAAGGGCGTGCGGGTGGAATTCTTCGGCGACGAGATCGAGCGCATCTCCGAGATCGACATGGTGACGGGCAAAGCCCTTCGCTACATGAACCATGTGATGATCTTCCCCGCCAGCCACTACGCCACCTCGAAGGACAAGCTGGATGCCTGCATCGCCCAGATCGAGGCGGACCTTGAGCAGCGGCTCGAGGACTTCCGCGCCGCGGACCGGCTGCTGGAGGCCCAGCGGCTGGAGCAGCGGGTGCACTACGACATCGAGATGATGCGGGAGCTGGGCTACTGCAGCGGCATCGAAAACTACTCGCGCTACTTCGACGGGCGGCAGTCCGGGGAGGCGCCGTTCACGCTGATGGACTACTTTCCGAAGGACTTCCTGATCTTCATCGACGAGTCCCACGTCACCGTGCCCCAGATCCGCGGCATGTACAACGGCGACTTCGCCCGCAAGCGCGCGCTGGTGGACTACGGCTTCCGCCTGCCCGCGGCCTTCGACAACCGGCCCTTGAAGTTCCACGAGTTTGAGCAGCGGGCCAACCAGGTGATCTATGTGTCCGCCACCCCCGGGGACTACGAGCTGTCCCGGGCCGGGCAGGTGGTGGAGCAGATCATACGCCCCACCGGGCTGATCGATCCGGAGGTGGTGGTGCGCCCCGCCACCGGGCAGGTGGACGATTTGGTGGGCGAGATCAACAAGGTCACCGCGCAGGGCGGGCGCGTGCTGGTGACCACACTGACCAAGCGCATGGCCGAGAGCCTGACCCAGTACCTGCGGGAGCTGGACATCCGCGTGGAGTACCTGCACTCCGACATCGAGACGCTGGACCGCATCAAGCTCATCCGCGGGCTGAGGACCGGGGAGTTCGACGTGCTGGTGGGCATCAACCTGCTCCGCGAGGGCCTGGACATGCCGGAGGTGTCGCTGGTTTGCATACTGGACGCCGACAAGGAGGGCTTTTTGCGCTCGGAGACCAGCCTCATACAGACCATCGGCCGCGCGGCGCGCAACGTGGACGGGCGGGTGATCATGTACGCCGACGACATGACCGAGTCCATGTTGAGCGCCATCACTGAGACCAACCGCCGCCGGGCCATCCAGCAGGCGTACAACGAGGAACACCACATCACGCCGCAGACCGTGCGCAGCGCCATACGGGAGCTCATGGAGGTCACCCGCGCCGCCGACGACACCGCGGACACCGCGATCGACGACACCGAGCGGCAGATGGCCATCGAGCGCATCGAGGAGCTGATGCTTGAGGCCGCCAACAACCTCGACTTCGAGAAGGCCGCGAAGTACCGCGACCAGATGCTGGCCTTGAAGGGCGAAAAGGTCATGGCCACGCAGGAGCAGTCCCGCCAGCGGCGCAAGCGGCGGGAGAAGATGACGCACCGGCATCCGGGCTGACGCTCAGGGGCGCTGCCCCTGAGAACCCCGCCAAGGGGACTGTGTCCCCTTGGAACCCCCATTCGCGCCGCAGGCGGCGCAAGGCGCAGCACCGACCGCCGTAGGGGCGCCGATGCGGCGCCCGCCCCAGCAACGCACCAGCACCCCCATTCCCCCCACAGGCGAAACAGGACAGGCTATGATGATCAGAAGATTCAGGCGCGAGGACGCCGAAAGGATTTCCGAGCTGATTACAACGACCATGCGGATATCCAACGCGAAGGACTATCCGCCGGAGGACATCGACGCGCTGGTCGCGACGCAGACGCCGGAGCACATCCTCCGCCGGGCGGAGTGGACGCACTTCTATGTGGCCGAGGACGCGGGCGGCATCATCGGCTGCGGCGCCATCGGCCCCTACTGGGGCAGCGTGGACGAGAGCTGCCTGTTCAGCATATTCGTCCATCCCGGGCATCAGGGGCGGGGCGTCGGACGGCGGATCATCGAGGCGCTGGAGCGCGATCCCTTCTTCCTGCGGGCATGGCGAACGGAGGTGCCGGCGTCCGTCACCGGCGTGCCGTTCTATATGAAGATGGGCTATCGCTACAAAAACGGTATCACGGAACCGGACGAAAAGCGCCTGGTGCGGCTGGAAAAGCGCCGGGAGCGTCCGGAATAACACGACGAGGTAAGAAGACATGAACAGAGAATTTCTAATGCAGCTTCTGAACACGGTCTCCGTCAGCGGCAACGAGGAGGCCAACCAGCTGAACGCGCTGGAATTCGCCCGGCCCTTCGCCCACGAGCAGTACGTGGACGCGGTGGGCAACGCCATCTCCGTGGTGAACCCGGACGCCGCCTGCCGGGTGCTCTTGTGCGGCCACATGGACGAGATCGGCTTTCGGGTGACCCACATCGACGACAAGGGCTTCATCCACGTCCAGAAGGCGGGCGGCGTGCGGCCGAAGCTGTACGTGGGTGCGCCGATGCAGATCATCCACGAGGTCTATGAGGACGGGCGCGCCGTCTTCCGCAAGGTGGACGGCGTCGGCGCGGTGGACGACGAGCTTCTCAAGAAGGAAGAGATGAAGGACTCGGACCTGCTGATCGACATCGGCGCGACCAGCCGGGAGGAAGCCGCGGCGCTGGTGGGCGTGGGCGATTCCGTCTGCGCCGATACGCAGGTGCGCGAACTTCTGAACGACCGCTTCTGCGGCCGGGCGCTGGACGACAAGACCGGGGCCTTCATCATCCTCGAGGCCGCGCGGCTGGCGGCGGAGCGGGGCGCGACCTGCGGCATCCACGCCAACACCGTCGTGGGCGAGGAGACCACCGGCCGGGGCGCGTACTTCGCCGCCGCCAACGTGAAGCCCTCCTGCGCCGTCATCGTGGACGTCACCTGGGCCAGCGACGCCCCCGGCGGCGACCCCGGCACAAGCGGCGAGGTCAAACTTGGCGGCGGCCCGGTGCTGTGCAAAAGCGGCATGACCAACAAGGCCATGAACCGGCTCTTTGAGCAGATCGCCGCCGAGAAGGGCATCCCCCTTCAGTACGAGGTGGCCGGCGAGAAGACCCACACCGACGGCGACACCGCCTTGAAGACCGGCTCAGGCGTGCCCGTGGCGCTGGTGTCCGTGCCCCTGCGCTACATGCACTCCTCCGTGGAGGTGGGGAGCTGGCAAGACATCGAGCACTGCGTGGCACTCATCGCCGAGTTCCTGTGCCGCATCGACGAAACCTTCGATTACAGACCCATTCATCGTTAGGAGCGTTATCTTGAACATCAACGAAATCGTCATCAAGGGCGCGCGGGAGCACAACCTCAAAAACGTCAACCTGGTGATCCCCCGCAACAAGCTGATCGTCATGACCGGGCTGTCCGGCTCGGGCAAGTCGTCCCTGGCCTTCGACACCATCTATGCCGAGGGCCAGCGGCGCTATGTGGAATCGCTGTCCAGCTACGCCCGGCAGTTCCTCGGGCAGATGGAGAAGCCCGACGTGGACTACATCGAGGGCCTCTCCCCCGCCATCTCCATCGACCAGAAGACCACCAGCAAGAACCCGCGCTCCACGGTGGGCACGGTGACCGAAATCTACGACTACCTGCGCCTGATGTACGCCCGCATCGGCGTCCCCCACTGCCCCAAGTGCGGCAAGCCCATCTCCCAGCAGACGGTGGACCAGATCGTCGACCAGATCCTGGCCCTGCCGGAGCGCACGCGGCTGATGGTGCTGGCCCCGGTGGTGCGGGGCCGCAAGGGCGAGTTCGTCAAGATGCTGGAGGATTTGGGAAAGCAGGGCTACGTGCGCGCGCGCATCGACGGCGCGATGTACGAGATGAGCGAGCTTCCCACGCTTGAGAAGAACAGAAAGCACACCGTCGAGGTGGTCGTGGACCGGCTGATCGTGCGCCCCGACATCCAGCAGCGCCTGACGGACTCCATCGAGACCGCCATGCACCTGGCCGGGGGGCTGGTGATCGCCAGCGTCATCGACGGGGAGGACATGCTGTTTTCGCAGAACTACGCCTGCCCGGACTGCGGCGTCTCCGTCGGGGAGCTGACCCCGCGCATGTTCTCCTTCAACAACCCCTACGGCGCGTGCCCCACCTGCACGGGCCTGGGCGTGCTGATGAAGATGGACCCGGCCATCGTGCTGCCGGACCGCACGAAGTCGCTGAACGAGGGCGCGATACAGGTGTCCGGCTGGAACATCACCGACCACGACTCCATGGCCCGCATGTACCTGGAGGCCCTCGCCGGGCACTACGGCTTCTCGCTGGACACCCCGGTCAAGGACCTGCCGGAGGACGTCGTGGACATACTGCTCTTCGGCACGAAGGGCGAGAAGATTCGGATACAGTACGCCCGCGCCGACGGCCAGGGCGTGTTCAACGCCCCCTTCGAGGGCATCATCGCCAGCATGGAGCGCCGCTACCGCGAGACCAACTCCGACGCCATGAAGTCGGTCTACGAGGGCTACATGAGCCAGGTGCCCTGCCCGGACTGCGGCGGCAGGCGCTTGAAGCGCGAGGCGCTGGCCGTCACCGTGCAGGACAAGAACATCGCCGAGGTCACCGACCTGTCCGTGCGCGACGCCCGGGAATTCTTCAAGGGCCTGACCCTCACCGAGAAGGAGGCCGTGATCGCCGCCCAGATATTGAAGGAAATCCACGCGCGGCTGGGCTTCTTGAACGACGTGGGCCTGGGCTACCTGACCCTCTCCCGCCCGGCGGGCACGCTCTCCGGCGGCGAGGCCCAGCGCATCCGGCTGGCCACGCAGATCGGCAGCGGGCTGGTGGGCGTGCTCTACATCCTGGACGAGCCCTCCATCGGCCTGCACCAGCGGGACAACCGGCGGCTCCTGAACAGCCTCAAAGGCCTGCGGGACCTGGGCAACACGCTGATCGTGGTGGAGCACGACGCCGAGACCATGCTGGACGCGGACTTCATCGTGGACGTCGGCCCCGGCGCGGGGCTTCACGGCGGCGAGATCATCGCCACCGGCACGCCCGCGGAGATCATGGCCAACGAAAAATCCGTCACCGGGCAGTACCTGTCGGGCAAGAAGGCCATCGCCGTCCCGGCAACGCGCCGCACGCCCGCGGGCTGGCTCACGGTGCGCGGGGCGCGGGCGCACAACCTAAAGGGCATCGACGTCAGCTTCCCGCTGGGCGTGGTCACCTGCGTGACCGGCGTGTCCGGCAGCGGCAAGTCGTCGCTGGTCAACGAGATCCTCTACAAGGCGCTGTCCCGCACGCTCAACCGCTCCCGGCTCAAGGCCGGCCCCCACGACGGCATCGACGGCGTCGGGCAGCTCGACAAGATCATCGCCATCGACCAGTCCCCCATCGGCCGCACGCCGCGCTCGAACCCGGCCACCTACACCGGCCTGTTCGACATGATCCGCGACGTGTTCGCCCAGACCCCCGACGCCAAGGCCCGCGGCTACAAGCCCAACCGGTTCAGCTTCAATGTCAAGGGCGGGCGCTGCGAGGCGTGCTCCGGCGACGGCATCATCAAGATCGAGATGCACTTCCTGTCCGACGTATACGTGCCCTGCGAGGTGTGCAAGGGCCACCGCTACAACCGCGAGACGCTGGAGGTGCGCTACAAGGGCAAGAACATCTACGAGGTGCTTGAGATGACCGTGGACGAGGCGCTGGAGTTCTTCCACCCCATCCTCAAGATCCGGCGCAAGCTGGAGACCATGCGGGACGTGGGCCTGGGCTACGTCAAGCTGGGCCAGCCCTCCACCACGCTCTCCGGCGGCGAGGCGCAGCGCATCAAGCTGGCCACGGAGCTGTCCCGGCAGGCCACGGGGCGCACCATCTACGTGCTGGACGAGCCCACCACGGGGCTGCACATCGCCGACGTGGAGAAGCTCATACAGGTGCTGGACCGCCTCGCCGAGGCGGGCAACACGCTGGTGGTGATCGAGCACAACCTCGACGTCATCAAGACCTCCGACTACGTGATCGACTTGGGCCCCGAGGGCGGCGACGGCGGCGGCGCCGTGGTCACCACCGGCACCCCGGAGCAGGTCGCCGAGGTGCCCGGGAGCTTCACCGGCCAGTATTTGAAGCGCGCTTTGAGTTTCAATATGTAGGGGCGCCGACGCGGCGCCCCTACGACGGGGTTCCGGGCGATGAGGGCAGGCGCCCCAACGGCGGGCCCAGGCTATTCCTGTTCCCTGTTCCCTGTTCCCTGTTCCCTCCCCGCCATTCCTATTGCCTATTGCCTATACCCTATTGCCTATTCCCTATTCCCTAATCCCTCTCCCTCAAATATACTTCCTCATCTGCTGCAGTGCGGCCTTTTCCAGCCGCGACACCTGCGCCTGGGAGATGCCGATCTCATCGGCGACCTCCATCTGCGTCCTGCCCTGGAAGTAACGCTGGCGGATGATGTGCCGCTCCCGGTCCTGGAGGTGGGCCATGGCGTGGTTGATGGACAGATCCCGCACCCACTCCTCCTCGCTGACCCGCTCGTCCCTGAGCTGGTCCACCAGGTACACGGCGTCGCCGTTGTTCTGATACACGGGGTCGAACAGCGACACCGGGTCCTGTATCGCCTCCAGCGACAGCACCACCTCCTCCTCGGGCAGCTTCATCTCCTTTGCGATCTCGGCGGTGGTGGGCTCCCGCCCGCTCTGAGTGGAGAGCGCCTCGCGGGTCCTGAGCGCGCGGTAGGCCGTGTCCCGCATGGAGCGCGACACCCTAACTGCGTTGTTGTCGCGCAGGTAGCGCCGGATCTCGCCGATGATCATGGGCACGCAGTAGGTGCTCAGCCGCACGTTCAGGCTCATGTCGAAGTTGTCCAGCCCCTTCATCAGGCCGATACAGCCCACCTGAAACAGGTCGTCCATGTTCTCGCCCCGGTTGTGGAAGCGCTGGATCACGCTGAGCACCAGCCGCAGGTTGGCCTGGATCAGCGCCTTGCGGGCCTCGCCGTCGCCCTCGTGGGCCCGCCGCATCAGCGCCTGCATGTCCTCGTGGGACAGCGTGGGCAGCGTCGAGGTCTCCACGCCGCAGATTTCAACCTTGTTCAATGCCATAGAAAAAACCTCCGTACAGGCAAGTATTGCCTGTGCGGAGGTTTTGTATGCCCTCGGGATATTACCGAATGCTCTCCACCGCGGCGCACTCGACGGGCAGGCCCGCCTTGAAGCGCGCGATGTAGGCGTTGAACGCCTTGGCGTCGTCGGGATTCGGCGCGACGGTCTCGCAGGGCATGCCGTCGAAGATGCGCTTGTCGAGGTAGTCCTCCAGCGTCTCGCCGTCCTTCCTGTCCACCATGAAGGCGGCCAGCAGCGCGATGCCCCAGGCGCCGCCCTCGCCGGCGGTCTCCATCACGGACACCGGCGCGTTCAGCGCGGCGGCCATGATGGGCTGAGCCACGCCCTTGGTCTTGAAGATGCCGCCGTGGCCCATGATGCGGTCCACCAGCGCGCCCTCCTCCTCGGTGAGGATGTCCATGCCGATCTTGAGGGAGGCGAAGGCCGCGTTCAGGTGCGCGCGCATGAAGTTGGCCAGCGTGAAGCGGCTGTCGGGGGTGCGCACGAACAGCGGGCGGCCCTCCGTGAAGCCGGTGATGTGCTCGCCGGAGTAGTAGTTGTAGGCCAGCACGTCGCCCAGGTCGGCGTCGGCCTCCATGGCCTTGCGGTACAGCGTGCCGTAGAGGGTATTGGCGTCCAGCTTGACGCCCGCGGCCTCGGCGAACTCGCCGAACAGCTTCACCCAGGCGTTCAGGTCGGAGGTGCAGTTGTTGCAGTGGACCATGGCCACCTGCGCGCCGGAGGGCGTGGTGATGGTCTCAAGCTCGGCCCGCACCTTGGACAGCGCCTTCTCCAGCACGATCATGGCGAATATCGAGGTGCCCGCGGACACGTTGCCGGTGCGCTGGCGGACGGAGTTGGTGGCCACCATGCCGGTCTGAGCGTCGCCCTCGGGCGGGCACAGCGGGATGCCGGCCTCCAGCACGCCGGACACGTCCAGCAGCTTCGCGCCCGCCTCGGTCAGCCTGCCCGCCTCCTGGCCGGCCAGCAGCACCTTGGGCAGTATCCCGCGCAGCTTCCACGGGAAGCCCTTGTCGGCCACCAGCGCGTCGAACTTCTCCACCATGGTCTGGTTGTAGTCGTTGGTGTCGGAGTCGATGGGGAACATGCCGGAGCCCTCGCCGATGCCCAGCACCTTCTCGCCGGTCAGCTTCCAGTGCACGAAGCCCTCGAGGGTGGTCATGAAGCGGATATCCTTCACGTGCGGCTCGCCGTTCAGAATCGCCTGGTACAGGTGGGCGATGGACCAGCGCTGGGGGATGTTGAAGTTGAACAGCTTCGTCAGCTTCTCGGCGGCCTCGCCGGTGATGGTGTTGCGCCAGGTGCGGAAGGGCACCAGCAGCTCGTCCTTATCGTTGAACACGATGTAGCCGTGCATCATGGCGGAGAAGCCGATGGCCTGGAGCTTTTTCACCTCGCAGCCGTACTTGGCCTTCACGTCCTTCAGCATGTCGGCATAGCAGTCCTGCAGGCCCGTGATCACGTCGCCCAGGTCGTAGGTCCAGATGTTGTTCACGAGCTGGTTTTCCCAGTCGTGCGCGCCCTGCGCGATGGGGGCGCCCGCCTCGTCGATCAGAACGGCCTTGATGCGGGTGGAGCCGAACTCCACGCCCAACCTTGCCCTGCCGCCTTCGATGGCGGCGCGAATCTCATTCATGCCCATGGTATGTCATCCTCCTTGTGCGGATTATTGCCTTTACCATTATATCATATTCTCTGCGCATTGACCAGTGGTCGCGAAAAAAATGTGACAGCATTTTAATCCGTTTGTAATGACGAATCCCGTCGGAATTTGCTATAATCATTCCTGTATTGTGTTTGCCTCAGACGCGCGAGGAGGATGGTTATGAACAGGATTGGATTTGACAGTCGGAAATACATTCAGCTTCAATCGACCCGCATCCGCGAACGCATCGACTTCTTCGGCGGCAAGCTGTATCTGGAATTCGGCGGCAAGCTGTTCGACGACTACCACGCCTCCCGCGTGCTGCCGGGCTTTCAACCCGACAACAAGATCCGCATGCTGCTGGAGCTCAGGGATCAGGCGGAGATCGTCATCGCCATCAACGCCAACGACATCGAGAAGAACAAGGTGCGCGGCGACCTGGGCATCACCTACGACATGGACGTCATCCGTCTGATCGACGTCTTCCGGGACTTCGGGCTCTACGTCGGGGCCATCGCGCTGACCCAGTACACCGGCCAGCCCGGCGCGGACCTGTTCAAGGCCCGGCTGGAGGGCATGGGGCTTCGGGTGTACCGGCTCTACCGCATACAGGACTACCCCGCCAACGTGCCGCTGATCGTCTCAGACGAGGGCTTCGGCCGCAACGAGTACATCGAGACCACCCGCTCCCTGGTGGTGGTCACCGCCCCCGGCCCGGGCAGCGGCAAGATGGCCACCTGCCTAAGCCAGCTCTACCACGAGCACCGGCGGGGCGTCAAGGCCGGCTACGCCAAGTTCGAGACCTTCCCCATCTGGAACCTGCCGCTCAAGCACCCGGTGAACCTGGCCTACGAGGCCGCCACCGCCGATCTGAACGACGTGAACATGATCGACCCCTTCCACCTGGAGGCCTACGACAAAAAGGCGGTCAACTACAACCGCGATATCGAGATCTTCCCGGTGCTCAGGGCCATATTCGAGCGCATCTACGGCGAGTGCCCCTACAAGAGCCCCACGGACATGGGCGTCAACATGGCGGGCATGTCCATCGTGGACGACGCGGTGTGCTGCGAGGCCTCGCGACAGGAGATCATCCGCCGCTACTACCGCACGGCCTGCGCGGTCAAGCAGGGCCACGCCTCGGAGGCGGAGCTTCAAAAGCTGGATCTGCTGATGCGCTCCCAGAACCTGGACCTGGCCGACCGCTCCACCGTGGAACCGGCGCTGGCGGTGGCCCACCGAACCGGCGAGCCCGCCGTGGCGCTGGAGCTCAACGACGGCAGGATCGTCACCGGCAAGACCTCGTCGCTGCTGGGCGCCTCCTCCGCCTGCCTGCTCAACGCGCTGAAGGAGCTCGCGGGCATCCCGGATGAGATAAAGCTCATCTCCCCCACCGTCATCGAGCCCATCAACCACTTAAAGGTCGAGCACATGGGCAACCGCAACCCCCGGCTGCACACCGACGAGACGCTGGTCGCCCTGGCCATCTGCGCCGCCGCCGACCAAAACGCCGAAAAGGCCATGGACGCGCTGAGCGACCTCAGGGGCTGCGAGGCCCACTCCACCGTGATACTCTCCCAGGTGGACGAGGGCATGTTCGGCAAGCTGGGCGTCAACATCACCTGCGAGCCGACCTACGAGACCAAGCGGCTGTACCACAAGTAATAATATACGGACGGACGCCCCGCGAAATCGCGGGGCGTCCGTGTGTCTGTATGTCCTCAGCCGCCCAGGTACGCCGCGCGGACGCGGTCGTCGGCGAGCACGTCCCCGGCGGAGCCGGAGATGGTGATCTTGCCGGTGCCCAGCACGTAGGCGCGGTCGGCGATGGACAGCGCCATCTGGGCGTTCTGCTCGACCAGCAGTATGGTGACGCCCGCGGCGTGCAGCTCCTTGATGATGTCGAAGATCTGCTCGACCAGTATCGGGGCCAGGCCCATCGAGGGCTCATCCAGCATCAGCAGCTTGGGCTTGCTCATCAGCGCGCGGCCCATGGCCAGCATCTGCTGCTCGCCGCCGGACAGCGTGCCCGCGACCTGCTTTTCGCGCTCCTTGAGCCTCGGGAAGCGCTTGAACACGTCCTCCAGCGAGGCGGGGATCTCCTCCTTGGGGCGGGAAAAGCCGCCCATCTCGAGGTTCTCGCGCACCGTCATCTGCTGGAACACGCGCCGCCCCTCGGGGCACAGCGCCATGCCCTTTGCGACGATGCGGCTCGCGCCGATGCCCACGATGCTCTCCCCCTTGAAGGAGATCATGCCCATGCGGGGCTTCAAAAGCCCGGACACAGTGTTCAGCGTGGTGGACTTGCCCGCGCCGTTGGCGCCGATCAGCGTGACGATCTCGCCCTCGTTGACCTCGAAGGATATGCCCTTGATGGCGTGTATGGAGCCGTAGTAGACGTGGATGTCCTCCACCTTGAGAAGGGGCGTTCCGACGTTCTCACTCATGCTTACCCCTCCTTCTTCTTGCCCAGATAGGCTTCAATGACCGTGGGATTGGACTGTATCTCGTCCGGGGTGCCCTTGGCGATGATGCGCCCGTAGTTCAACACGCAGATGCCCTCGCACACGCCCATGACCAGGTTCATGTCGTGCTCGATCAGCATGATGGCGATGTGGAACTGGTCGCGGATGCGGGCGATGTTGTTCATCAGCTCCTCGGTCTCGTGGGGGTTCATGCCGGCGGCGGGCTCGTCCAGCAGCAGCAGCGACGGCTTCGTGGCCAGCGCGCGCACGATCTCCAGCCGACGCTGCGCGCCGTAGGGCAGCGACCCCGCCTGGGCCTTCGCCATGTCCTGCATGTCGAATATGCTCAGAAGCTCCATGGCCTTCTCGTGCTGGCGCTTCTCGCCCTGCCAGAAGGCCGGCAGGCGGAAGATGCCGGAGAACATGCCGTAGCTGATCTGGTTGTGCAGGCCGATGCGCACGTTGTCCTCCACGGTCATGTTGTCAAACAGGCGGATGTTCTGGAACGTGCGGGCGATGCCCAGCTTGTTGGCCTGCACGGTGTTCATGCCGTGCATGTCGCGCCCGTTCAACATGATGGAGCCCATGGTGGGCTGGTACACCTTGGTCAGCAGGTTGAACACGGTGGTCTTGCCCGCGCCGTTGGGGCCGATCAGGCCGGCGATCTCGGTCTTGCCGATGACCAGGTTGAAGTCGTCCACGGCCTTCAGACCGCCGAACTCGATGCCCAGGTGCCGGGCCTCCAGCACGGGGGATTCGTACAGGTCGCGCTCGGGGATGATGCCGTGGCTCGGGGCGGGCACCATCTTGGTGTTCTGTCTGCGCTTCACGGTTTCACTCATGCCGCCGCGCCTCCCTTCTGCCGGCCGTTCCTTCGGGGGATCAGCTTGCCGAACAGCGCCCGCATGGTGGGGTTGTTGGTCGCCAGCATGACCAGTATCAGCACGATGGCGTAGATCAGCATGCGGTAGTCGGCGAAGGCCCTGAGCAGCTCGGGCAGCACGGTCAGAAGCGCCGCCGCGATGATGGAGCCCCAGATGTTGCCGATGCCGCCCAGCACGACGAACACCAGCACCAGTATCGAGGTGTCGAACTTGAACTTCGAGGCGGTCACCGTGGCCATGCTCAGGCCGTACAGCGCCCCCGCCATGCCCGCCAGCACCGCGGCGGTGACGAAGGCCATCATCTTGTACTTGGTGACGTTGATGCCCATGGCCTCGGCGGCGATGCGGTTGTCCCGCGCCGCCATGATGGCGCGGCCGGAGCGGCTGTTGATCAGGTTCATCACTAAGAACAGCGTAAACAGTATCAGCACGAAGCCCGCCGGGAAGGTGGCGATCTTGGCCACGTCCTTGGCGCCGTTGGGGCCGTTGAGCAGTATCGTGCCGGGGATGTTGGGGTTGTTGAAGGACACGTGCAGCCGCCTGCCCTCCAGCGAGAAGTACAGGCAGTTTAAGACGTTGCGTATGATCTCGCCGAAGGCCAGCGTCACGATGGCCAGGTAGTCGCCCCGCAGGCGCAATACGGGAATGCCGATCAGCGCGCCGAACACGCCGGCCATCACGCCCGCCGCGATCATGGAGAGGACCAGCCGTACAAGCTCGTTTTCAAGCCCGAAGGTCCTGAGCCACGCCGAGGCGATGATGCCCGAGAACGCGCCGATGGACATGAACCCCGCGTGGCCCAGCGAAAGCTCGCCGGAGATGCCCACCACCAGGTTCAGCGACACAGCCATGACGATGTACACGCAGATCGGGATCATCTGCCCCCGCAGGGAGCGCTTCATCACGCCGGTGGAGATCATCGACTGGCACACGATGAAGGCGATGATGACGATGCCGAAGGATATGAGGTTGTTGACCGTACTCTTTTTCAGCTTCATACACCGCACCTCACACTTTCTCGTTCACGGGCTTGCCCAGCAATCCCGCGGGCTTGAACAGCAACACGATGATCAAAACCGCGAACACCAGCGCGTCGCCCAGCTCCGTGGAGATGTACGCCTTGCCCAGTATCTCGATCACGCCCAGCAAAAGCCCGCCGATCATCGCCCCGGGGATGGAGCCGATACCGCCGAACACCGCCGCGGTGAACGCCTTGATGCCGGGCATGGAGCCCGTGGTGGGCTGGAGCGTGGGATACGCCGAGCACAGCAGCACGCCCGCGATGGCCGCCAGCGCCGAGCCGATGGCGAAGGTCAGGGAGATGGTGCGGTTGACGTTGATGCCCATGAGCTCCGCCGCGCCCTTGTCCTCGGACACCGCGCGCATGGCCTTGCCCATCTTGGTGCGGCCGGTGAACAGCGTCAGCGCCACCATGATCACGATGTTGGCGGCGATGGTCAGTATCGTCTCAGAGGAGACGACCAGGTTGCCGTCGAACAGCTTGATCTGGCCCACGCTGAACACGGAGGGGAACACCTTGGGGTTGGAGCTCCAGATGAGCAGCGCCGTGTTCTGCAAAAAGTAGCTCACGCCGATGGCCGTGATCAGCACCGCCAGCTTGGGCGCCTGCCTGAGGGGCCGGTAGGCCAGCCCTTCGATCACCACGCCCAGGCACGTGCAGACCACCATGGCGCACAGCACCGACAGAAGCGGCGGCAGGTTCAGGTATTGCATCGCGCAGAACGCGATGTACGCGCCCACCATGATCACGTCGCCGTGGGCAAAGTTCAGCATCTTGGCGATGCCGTAGACCATCGTGTATCCCAGCGCGATGATGGCGTACACGCTGCCCAGGCTGATTCCGTTGATCAGGAATCGCAGGAACGATACCATGTCTTCCAACTCCTCAAATAAATGATTATAAGGTAACTGACCATCATCAGCAGTCCCTTCTGTTGACAATCGTCAGTTACCTCGGTACGATTGTCGACGTCATCCTTCGGATGCCGCCGACCCGGAAAACATCATTTCCCGGCCCCGGTCAGACCGGGGTCGGGAAACGGGCAATCAATCAGCCGTTGAAGCCCACATACGCGCCATCCTTGATGATGACGGCGGTGGGGGTCTTGGTCACGGCGCCGGTCTCGTCCCAGGTCATGCTGCCGGTCAGGCCGTCCACCTGGAGGGTCTTGAACTGCTCGATCAGCAGCTCGCAGGCGTCCTCGGCGGAGGTGTCGCCGGTGATGCCGGCGTTCAGGCTGGCGGTGTAGAGCGCGTTGACGGCGTCATAGGCGTCGGCGGCGAACTGGTTCGGGATCTCGCCGGTGATCTCCTGATAGCGGGCGACGAAGGCCTTGGTGGCCTCGTCCTCGGCATCGGCGGAGAAGGGGGTCAGCATGAACACGCCCTCGGCCAGGGAGGCGTCGAAGCCCTCCATGGTCAGGATGCCGTCCATGCCGTCCACGCCGAAGAACACGGGCGCGTAATCCATGGTCTTGGCGGTCTGCAGGATCATGGAAGCGGGGGTGTAGTAGATGGGCAGGAACACCAGGTCGGCGCCGGCGTCCTTCGCGTCGGAAACCTGCACGGAGAAGTCGGTGGTCTCGTCGGTGAAGGTGGTGGTGGAGACGATCTCCAGGCCCAGCGCAGGCGCTTCGTCCACAAAGGTCTGGTAGATGCCGGTGGAGTAGGCGTCGGCGTTGTTGTAGATGATGGCGATCTTGGTGGCCAGTTCATGCTCCTTGATGTACTGCGCGGAGGCGGTGCCCTGGGCGGGATCGGTGAAGCACACCTGGAACACGTTGTCCTTGTTCGCGGTCACGTCGGGAGAGGAGGCGGACGGGGTCAGCATGAACACGCGATCCTCGTTGGCCTGGGCGCCCACGGCGATGCAGGGAGTGGTGGTGGTGGTGCCGGCGATCATCTGAGCGCCGTTGTCCAGCACGTTGTTATAGGCGTTGAGGGACTTCTCGGGATCGTGCTCGTCGTCCTCGTTGAGCAGCTCGATCTGAACGCCGCCCTGGGCGTTGATCTGCTCGGCGGCGACCTGCGCGCCGTACTTGCAGGCGTTGCCGTAGATGGCGGCCGCGCCGGTGAAGGGACCGATGACGCCGATCTTCAGCGTATCCTCGGCCATGGCGGCGGAAGCCAGACCCACGACCATCACGATGGCGAGGATCATTGCAGCGAGAGCCTTGGTGAACTTCATATTCGGATTCCTCCCAACTAAGATTAGCGCTACGGCATACACTGGGTATACGCATATCGTTAATGGTTAATATACCTTTAACCCGAATTGTTGTCAAGCGCGGCAAGCGTGCATTTTCGCGTATTTTTGGTTATTTCATGGACTGGACAAATCCCCCGCCGCTTTGGTATAATGGTGACATCAAGAAACCGCGAAAGGATGATAGCCCATGATTTCCTGGAAGAATCTGGATACCCTGTCCGCATACGGCAAGTTGAAGGCCCTGAAGGGCCGCGTGAACCTCGTGGAAGCCATGGCCGGCGAGAATGGCGCAAAGCGCGTGGCGCAGTATGCCGCGCCCATGGCGGGCGGCCTTCAGTTCAATTATGCCGCCAGGCCCGTGGATGATGAGGTGCTGGACGCCCTCGCCGCGCTGGCCGACGAGGCCGAGCTCACCGACAAGTTCGCCGCGCTTTATAACGGCGAGGTCATCAACACCGGCGAGAAGCGGCTGGTGCTGCACCAGCTTACCCGCGGCCAGCTCGGGGACGACGTGGTGGCCGACGGCGTGAACAAGCGGGATTTCTACGTCTCCCAGCAGATGAAGGCCGCGGCCTTCGCCAGGAAGGTGCACGCCGGGGAGATCGCCAACGCGAAGGGCGAGAAGTTCACCACCGTGGTGCAGATCGGCATCGGCGGCAGCGACCTGGGCCCCCGCGCCATGTACCTGGCGCTGGAGCAGTGGGCGCGGCAGAACGGCGCGTTCAGGATGGAAGCGAAGTTCATCAGCAACGTGGACCCCGACGACGCCGCGGCGGTGCTCAAGAGCATCGACGTGTCCCGGGCGCTGTTCGTGCTGGTGTCCAAGTCCGGCACCACGCTGGAGACGCTGACCAACGAGTCCTTCGTGAAGGACGCCCTCAAAAACGCCGGGCTCGACCCCTCGAAGCACATGGTGGCCGTCACCAGCGAGACCTCGCCGCTGGCGCAGTCCTCCGACTACCTGGCCGCCTTCTTCATGGACGACTACATCGGCGGGCGCTACTCCTCCACCTCCTGCGTGGGCGGCGTGGTGCTGTCGCTGGCCTTCGGTCCCGAGGTGTTCGAGCGCTTCCTGAACGGCGCGCACGAGGCTGACGTGACCGCCAAGAACCCCGACCTCCTCAAGAACCCCGCCATGCTGGACGCGCTGATCGGCGTGTACGAGCGCAACGTGCTGGGCTGGCCCGCCACCGCCGTGCTGCCCTACTCCCAGGCTTTGAGCCGCTTCCCGGCGCACCTGCAGCAGCTCGACATGGAGTCCAACGGCAAGTCCGTCAACCGCTTCGGCGAGGGCATAAGCTACGTCACCGGCCCGGTAATCTTCGGCGAGCCCGGCACCAACGGCCAGCACTCCTTCTACCAGCTTTTGCACCAGGGCACCGACATCGTGCCGCTGCAGTTCGTCGGCTTTAAGAAGAACCAGGCCGGCATGGACGTGGTCATCCAGGGCAGCACCAGCCAGCAGAAGCTGTGCGCCAACGTGGCCGCCCAGATCATGGCCTTCGCCTGCGGCAAAAAGGACGACAACCCCAACAAGGCCTTCGCCGGCGGACGCCCCTCCAGCATCATCGTCGGCGAGCAGCTCACCCCCGAGGCGCTGGGCGCGCTGCTTGCCCACTTCGAGAACAAGGTGATGTTCCAGGGCTTCTGCTGGAACGTCAACAGCTTCGACCAGGAGGGCGTGCAGCTGGGCAAGGTGCTCGCCAAGCGCGTGCTCGCCCACGATACCGACGGCGCGCTCAAGGCCTACAGCGACCTGCTGGGGATCTGAACCCCATATGAAAAAGGACCTGTAATCATACATTCCAACGACACGTAGGGGCGCCGATGCGGCGCCCGCCCAATCAGAATCCATGGTTCCTTTTGGGCGGGCGGCGCATCGCCGCCCCTACATCAGCCTTGTCTGTAAAAAGAAATCCGCAAGGATTTCCACATTAATTCTCAATTCTCAATTCCCAATTCCCAATTCACCTGGGTTCCTTCCCCGCCTTGAACACCATCATCATCTCATTGGTGAGGCTGAAATCGTTGGGCTGGCCGACCACGTCCTCCCGGCGCGTCCACACGGCCTCCTTGAGTTCGTGGGCGTCCATGTGGATCTCGGTGGAACCGTCCACGTCGCAGTAAAAGCCCGCCAGCAGGTCGTCCACGATGGCCCAGGGCTGGCTCTTGTAATACCTGATGTTTTTGACCCTCAGCCCGGCCTCCTCCATGACCTCCCGCGCCACGCACTCCTCCAGCGTCTCGCCGATCTCGGTGAACCCCGCGATCAGGGCGTAGAAGGGGATGTCGCGCCCCTTGTACTTGGTCATGAGGATCTCGTCGCCGTGGGTCACGCCCACGATCACCGCCGGGATGATCCGCGGGTAGATGCGCCGCCCGCAATTCGGGCACAGCATGGCGCGCTCGTCCTCCGCGGGCCGGGTCTCGACGCCGCAGCGCCCGCAGAAGCGGTTGTCCCGGTACCAGTTGACCAGCTGGAAGGCCGTCCACGCGGAGAAGATCAGCTCCCGCGGTCCCGTGGCGCGGTTGCGCAGGCCGCGCACCGGCACAAACGCCCAGCCCGCCGGGGCAGCGTCCAGTTCGTCCATGCCCCAGAAGCAGGGCGTCTCGTCCAGCGTGAACAGAAAGCGATACGCCGACAACCCGCCGATCTCCCGCACCCGCGGCAGGACCACGACGTCCCCCGCCACGCGGCAGAGCACCTCCGGCCCGCGGAACACAAACAGCAGCCCGTCGTCGTCCAGCGGGCGGCCCGGTATGAACTCGTTGTGCAGCTTGTGCGGATGGATGTCCTGGATCATGGATGGCCCCTCCCCCGTCGTCGTTGAATTGATTATAGCACACGCGGCAACTATAAGCAAATAAATTCGCGCGGGGTGATTCACAAAACGGGATTTTTGTTATATAATAGGGACAGGATCATAATCCTATCGAATCAACAAGAGGAGGTAATCCCCATGAAGAAGTTTGTCTGTTCCGTGTGCGGCTATGTGTACGAAGGTGAAGCGGCCCCCGAGTTCTGCCCGGTCTGCAAGGCGCCGGCCTCCAAGTTCATCGAGCAGTCCGCCGAGATGTCCTGGGCGGCCGAGCACGTCGTCGGTGTGGCGCAGGGCGCTCCCGAGGACATCATCGCCGATTTGCGCGCCAACTTCAACGGCGAGTGCTCCGAGGTGGGCATGTACCTGGCCATGAGCCGCGTCGCCTATCGCGAGGGCTATCCCGAGATCGGCGAGTACTGGAAGACCGCCGCGTTTGAAGAGGCCGAGCACGCCGCCAAGTTCGCCGAGCTGCTGGGCGAGGTGCTCACCGACTCCACCGAGAAGAACCTCAAGATGCGCGTTGAGGCCGAGAACGGCGCCACCGCCGGCAAGACCGACCTCGCCAAGCGCGCCAAGGCCCTGAACCTCTACGCCATCCACGACACCGTTCACGAGATGGCGCGCGACGAGGCCCGTCACGGCAAGGCCCTGAAGGGCTTGCTCGATCGCTACTTTGGCTAAGAAGACCAAGAAGAAAACCGCCGGCCCAAAGCCGGCGGGCCCGCTTGCGGCGTTGTACAACCTGGATGCGGGCACAGAACGCGGCGATGCCGTGCGTACCGTTATCGGTGCGCACGGCATCCGCATGAAAACGGTGACGCCCGACATGCTGGGCAATCCGGTTGGAGCTATCGTGGGGCTCGTGGGGTTCCGTCCCTCGTCTAAGCCGTACGAAGGAGAAGCGCCCGAATCGGAGTTCATGCTGCTTCACAATGTTACGGGGCAAAGGCTGACCGACCTCCTCGCGGCCATGCGCGAGGCCGACTGTTCTGTTGGGTGCAAGGCCCAAGTGACGCAGAGCAATCGCCTGTGGCCGTTCGCCACGCTGGTTGCCGAAGTCAGCCGCGAGCATGCGGCCATGTCGGGCGAGGGAGCATAAGGCTCCATGTCCCAAGTCGCTCTTTTCTAGACATATCGACAATCTGCCTATTCATTGCCGCTCGAGCGTTTCCCACAATGGAGAATAGGCTTGAGAAATGGCGAACAAGGAGGCATTATGGGAGAAGCACAGCGTCCCCTCGAAGGGGTTAAGGTCGTCGAGATGGCGACGTTCATCGCGGCGCCGGCGGTCGGGCGCATCTTGGCGGATTT
>CADASI010000018.1 GCA_902790525.1 uncultured Eubacteriales bacterium | reverse complement strand
CCTGGCCCCTTCCGGATTTCCAGCCTGTGACAACTTGCGGAGCAGTTTCATGTCAGGCTGATAGAGCAGTTCTGTGACAGGCTACGGGAGCAATAACAACAGTACCCCAAGGGGGAATCACACTTTACGGAGGTACAGACCATGACAACGAAAATGAACCTGAACGGAACCACGCGCAAGGCGCTCGTCGCCGCCATTGCGGAAATCACCGGAGAGAAAGCCATCTACCGCGCCATGCCCACCTGCAGATACTGCAAGTAGGAGGAAACATGCGTGAAGGAATTGCTTTCCACCAAGAATATCAGGCAGTTTTTCTCTTACTTCGGAGTAGGCGGTGTATCTGCCCTGGTCGAATGGGGCGTTTTCTCAATCCTTGAATACCTGTTTTCCGTTCCTTATCTTTTGGCAACAATTCTGGCGTTTATTGTTTCCACGACGACGAACTGGTATCTGGGGCGCAGGTTTACATTCAGGGATTCAAAGTATCAGAAAAAGAAGACGAAAGAAGTGCTGCTGGTTTTTCTGGTAAGCGGGATAGGCCTCCTGTTCAATCTGCTGCTGATGTATTTCTTCGTCGAAGTCGTAGGCATGAATACCAATATTATGAAGACATTGGCCAAGGTGCTCGCGACAGGGATCGTCTTTATCTGGAACTTCCTGTCGAGGAAGCTGTGGATCTATTCAGACGTTTAAGCAGGGGATTGATTTGCGATTCGTTTGATGCAGGGGATGCATCGGATTGTGCAATATTGTTCAAAGATTGTTAATCGGTTTTTTAGCACTCGACTATTGACAGTGCTAACAAAATGGATATAATAGGATGCGAACAGAGGGAAGGGCCCGAAGTTCAAACGGCAAAGCATAGAGACCGACACGACGCGGCGACGCCGATGAGGCGCACACGAGCGGTGTGGCTGGTCAAAGGAGGGTTGACTTATGTTGATGCCGAGCATCTTTGGTGAGAATCTGTTTGACGAGTTCTTTGGCGACTGGGATCGTCAGATGCGGCACATGGACCGCAAGCTGTACGGCAGGAACGCGGCGCGCGAGATGAAGACCGATGTGCACGAGCACGAGGACCACTACGAGCTGGACGTCGATCTGCCGGGCTTCAAGAAAGACGAGATCACGCTGGAATTGCAGAACGGCTACCTGACCGTGACTGCCGCGAAGGGCCTCGACCAGGAGGAGACGAAGAAGGGCAAGGTCATCCGGCAGGAGCGCTACGCGGGCAGCATGCAGCGCAGCTTCTATGTGGGCGAGGGCATCACGGAGGCGGACATCGGCGCCAAGCTGGAGCACGGCGTGCTGAGCGTGAACATCCCGAAGGCGGAGGCGAAAAAGCTGCCCGAGAAAAAGGTCATCATGATCGAAGGATAAAGTCCTTCGTATGAACAACTCCCGACTGACCGGTCGGGAGTTGTTTTATATAAAAAAACGTTTTCGGAAATTGTAAAGAAGGTATTGTGAACGTGAAAAATGTGTGATATAATAAATGCGTTCGGTCCGGGCAAAACCCGGACGACTGTATGGTAGAGACAAACCAGCTGGAGGAAAACAACCATGAATTCAAGAGAACGGGTGCTTGCGGCCCTGAACCACCAAACGCCGGACCGGTGTCCCATCGACCTGGGCAGCAACGGCCAGACCGGCATGAACGTCTCCACGGTGTACCGGCTGCGCAAGGCGCTGGGGCTGGATGAGCACCGTCTGAAGGTCATCGAGCCACTGCAGATGCTGGGCGAGATCGAGGAGGACCTTTTGAAGGCGGTGCACAGCGACTTCGTGGGACTGTGGAACCGGGGCAACATGATGGGCTTCATGCAGGACGACTGGAAGCCCTTCGACATGGACGACGGCACCCCCACCTGGATGGGCGGCGGCTTCGAGTACGAGCGCAACGCCGCCGGCGACGTGCGGGCCTTCGTGTGCGGCGACCGCCAGGCGCCGGTGGGCTACTGCATGCCCAGGGGCGGCACGTTCTTTGACAATATCGACCACTTCGACGAGCCCTACGACATGGACATCGACGAGGAGGACATGACCCCCCGCGAGGACTTCAAGGACGACTTCCAGGTGGCCACCGACGAGGACGCCCGCTACTGGGAGGAGAAGTCGAAGGAGCTCTACGAGGGCACCGACTACGCCATCGTGGGCGTGCTGGGCGGCGCGGGCTTCGGCGACGTGGCCTGGGTGCCGGGCCCGACGGTCAAGCATCCCAAGGGCATCCGCCGCGTGCAGGACTGGCTGCTGGCGCAGGCCATGTACCCGGACTACGTGGACGAGGTGTTCGACTACCAGACCGAGGTCATGCTCAAGAACCTCGAAATCTACAAACAGGCGGTGGGGGAGCGCATACAGGTCGTCTGGATCTCCGGCACCGACTTCGGCACCCAGCGCGGACTGTACTTCGGCCAGAACACCTTCCGGTCGCTGTACAAGCCCCACTACAAAAAGGTCAACGACTGGGTCCATCAGCACACCGGCTGGAAGACCTTCTATCACACCTGCGGCTGCGTCAACGAGCTGCTGGACGACTTCGCCGAGATGGGCGTGGACTGCTTAAACCCGGTGCAGTTCTCGGCCATGGAGCCCAACGGCATGGGCCCCCAGCGCTTGAAGGACGAATACGGCGACAAGTTCACCTTCTGGGGCGGCGGCGTGGACACCCAGCGGGTGCTGCCCTTCGGCACGCCCGAGGAGGTGCGCGCCCAGGTGGCCGAGCGCGTGCGCATACTCAATCAAAACGGCGGCTACATCTTCAACCCCATCCACAACGTGGTGGCCAACGTGCCCGAGGAGAACCTCGTCGCCATGTACGAGACGGTGCTGGGGACGAAGATTCGTTGAGAAGGATTCTGACGGGGAGGTAAACCATCCATGGCGGATACGCTGGAATTCAGGCATATCACCAAGTATTTTCCAGGCGTCAAGGCGCTTGACGACGTGAGCTTCGTGGCCCACGGCGGCGAGGTGCTGGCCTTCCTGGGGGAAAACGGCGCCGGCAAGTCGACGCTGCTCAAGACGCTCAACGGCGACTACCAGCCCGACGAGGGCCAGTACCTGATCAACGGCGCGGAGGCGCACTTCAAGAATCCGCAGGAGGCCATCGAGGCCGGCATCAGCGTGATCTACCAGGAGCGGCAGATACTGCCGGCGCTGTCGGTGGCGGAGAACATCTACCTGGGCCGGCTGCCCACCAAGGGCGGGTTTATCGACACGCGCACCCTGAACAGCATGGCGAAGCGCATCATCGACGACTTCGAGCTGCCCATATCGCCGTCGGCGAAGGTGCACGAGCTCTCCATCGCCTACCAGCAGATGGTGGAGATCATGAAGTCGTACAGCCGCGAGAACATGAAGGTGATCTGCTTCGACGAGCCCACCGCCTCCCTCTCCGACGCGGAGATCGAGTGCCTGTTCCGCATCATCGACAAGCTGCGCCAGCAGGGCAAGATCATCATCTACGTGTCCCACCGCATGAACGAGATCAAGCAGATCGCGGACAAGGTGGCCATCTTCAAGGACGGCCGCTACGTGACCACGCTGGACGCCAAGCAGGCCACGGAGCCCGAGATGATAAGGCTGATGGTGGGCCGCGACCTGGGCGACATCTACAATTCGCTGGACCGCGACAAGCAGATCGGCGAGGTGCTCCTGGAGGTCAAAAACCTCGAGTCCGACTACGTGGACGGCGTGTCCTTCCGGCTGCACAGGGGCGAGGTGCTGGGCTTCTCCGGCCTGGTGGGCGCGGGCCGCACGGAGGTGATGCGCGCCATCATCGGCGCGGACCGCATGACCGGCGGCGAGGTCTATTTGGAGGGCAAGCCCATCCGCTGCAAGTCCCCCGCCGAGGCGCAGAAGCTGGGCATCGTGCTGGTGCCCGAGGACCGCAAGGACCAGGGCATACTGGCGAACCTGTCGGTTTCGGGCAACATCAACATATCGCTGCTCAATGAAAACTCCGACAAGCTGGGCTTCGTGAGCACCCGCAAGGAGGCCGAGGCCGCCGAGCGGGGCATCAAGGCCTTCAACATCAAGACGCCCTCGCCGGACAAGAAGATCGTGGAGCTCTCCGGCGGCAACCAGCAAAAGTGCATCGTCGCCCGCTGGATGGAGACCCAGCCCAAGGTGCTGATACTGGACGAGCCCACCAAGGGCATCGACGTGGGCGCGAAGTCCGAGTTCTACCACATGATCTGCAGCTTCGCCAAGCAGGGCCTGGGCGTGATACTGATCTCGTCCGAGCTTCCGGAGATCATCGGGCTTTCAGACCGCATCATCGTCATGCGCGGCCGCAAGGTCAGCGGCGAGGTGATGCGGGAGGACGCGACTGAACCCAGGCTGTTGAGCCTCGGCATGATGGAGGAGAGCGCGAAATGAACAAAAAGGGATTGAAGATCAACGGCAACCTGATCGTGCTGGTCATTGCCCTGGTGGCGGTCATCGGCGTATTCTCGCTGTTGAACCACAACTACTTCACCACCGTCAACATGGTGAACATATTGATCGCCGCCTCCCTGGTGGGCCTGGTGGCCATCGGCCACACCTACCTGATCATCGAGGGCCAGAACGACCTGTCCCCCGGCTCGCTGGTGGCATTCCTGGGCGTGCTCTCGGCGCTTCTGGTGTCCAAGGGCGTGGGCTTCGGCGTGACGCTGCTGATCACCATGGTGGTGGGCGCCATCGTGGGCCTGTGCAACGCCTTCATGGTCAATGAGCTCAGGCTCGAGGCCTTCATCGCCACGCTGGTCACGCAGTCCATCATGCGCGGCTTTGCTTACATCATCTGCGAAGGCAAGCCCGTGGGCATCACCGATCCCACCTTCATCTGGGTGGGCAAGGCCCGCCTGCTGGGTCTGCCCTTCAGCGTGTGGCTGATGATCGTGGCTTTCATCATCGGCGGCATCATACTGGCCAAGACCCGCTTCGGTAGAAGCGTCTACGCCATCGGCGGCAACGCCCAGGCGGCGCGGCTGGCGGGCATGAACCCCAAGCGCATCGTCACCACGTCCTTCGTGACGATGGGCCTATTGTGCTCCATCGGCGGCATCGTGTACGTAGCCAGGCTCCAGTCCGGCCAGCCCGCCGCCAACATCAACCTGGAGTTTGACGCCATCACCGCGGTCATACTGGGCGGCGTGTCGTTCTCCGGCGGCGTGGGCAACATGATGGGCACCGTGATCGGCGTGCTGCTGATACAGAGCTTCAACACCGGCCTCAACATGGCGGGCATCCCCAACGCCAACTTCTGGCAGTACGTGGGCAAGGGCGCGCTGTTGCTGATCGCCCTGGCCGCCGACTACGTGCGCAAGGTCAACACCGAGAAGCGCCTGCTCGCCGAGAGCAAGAAGAACCGGTGAGGAATTTCCCAATATTTCCGATGTACAGGGCAACGACGCCTTGAACATAGAAAAACTATTCTTAGGAGGGTATCATCATGAAGAAGATCTTGGCTCTGGTACTGATCGCAATGCTGGCCATCGGAAGCTGTGCTTTCGCGGAAGTGCTGCACGACAAGAACGGTGACGGCAAGCTGGTCGTCTACGGCATCTACAAGGCCGGCGACCAGACCTGGTTCATCAACGAGGGCGAAGCGGCCCGCAAGACCGTCGAGGATGCCGGCGGCGAGTTCTACTATGAGGACTGCTTCATGGACGGCCAGAAGATGCTCGACGCCATCGACCGCGCGTACTCCAACGGCGCGGACGGCATCGTGACCTGCTGCCCCGACCAGACCATGTCCCAGAACATCGTCGACAAGTGCAACGAGTACGGCATCGCCGTGGTCGCCGCTGACGACGCGCTGGAGATGAACGGCGAGAAGATCGCGCCCTGGGTCGGCATTGCCGGCTACGACATCGGCTCCTCCTGCGCCGAGTGGCTGTGCGACTACATGGAGGAGAAGGGCCTGGTCGAGGACGAGAGCTGCGGCGTGCTGATCATGACCATGTCCACCGTGTCCAGCTGCGTGCCGCGCACCGACGGCGAGTACGACGTGCTGATCTCCCGCTTCCCCGAGTTCAAGGACAACGGCAACGGCCGCCTGTTCTACGCCGACTATGACGGCACCACCGAGAAGGGCAACGTGAACTCCGCCGCCATCATCACCGGCAATCCCCAGATCACCAAGTGGATGGTCATGGGCGCCAACGAGGAAGGCATCATCGGCTGCGTGCGCGCGCTGGAGACCGCCGGTGTGGACGCCGAGTCCGCCTGCGTGGGCATGGGCGCCTACCTGGTCGCGGAAGAGTATGAGAAGGGCTCCTGCCTGCGCGCGGCCCCGTACTTCTCCGACGTGGCCATCGGCACCTACTCCGTCAACACCCTGTTCGACGTGATCGACGGCAAGGAGGTCGCCATGGAGACCGCCGTGCCCGCCGAGATCACCACGCCCGAGAACTATCACGATATCCTCGGCTGATCGAACGGTTGCACCTGACACAGCAAGAGCCCCGGCAGGAATGTCCGGGGCTCTCCTGGTATAATCAGACCGGAAAGGAGCGACAACATGGCGAGCGAGACGCGGAAGCTGATGATGGGCATGAAGCTGCCCGGCGGCGCGAAGGTGCAGTGCGTGACGGTGGAGGTGCCCAGGCCCGGCCCGGGGCAGGTGCTTCTGAAGATGAAGGCCGCCAGCCTGTGCGGCAGCGACCTCAAGTACATCTACTACGAGCACACCGACAAGACCGGCGGCGCGCGCTACGACGACGTGATCGCGGGCCACGAGCCCAGCGGCCAGGTGGTGGCCGTGGGCGAGGGCGTGCTGGACTTTCGCGAGGGCGACCGGGTGCTGGTGTACCACATCCAGGGCTGCGGCTACTGCGACGAGTGCCGCAAGGGGTACTTCATCAACTGCCAGAACCCCGAGCGCCGGGCCTACGGCTGGCAGCGGGACGGCGCGCTGGCGGAGTACATGGTGGCGGACGCCGCCACCTGCATCCACCTGCCGGACTTTTTGACCTACGAGGACGGCGCGATGGTGTCCTGCGGCTTCGGCACGGCCTGGCAGGGCCTGATGCGCGCGGGCGTGTCCGGCGCGGACCGCGTGCTGGTGATGGGCCTGGGCCCGGTGGGCCAGGCGACGCTGATGCTCGCCAGGGCCCTGGGCGCGCAGACCGTGGGCGTGGACATCTCCGAGGAGCGCATGGCCATGGCCCGGGAGAAGTGCGGCGCGGACGCTGTGTTCCTGGGGGACGATGAGTGCGTTCAAAAGATCATGGACTTCACCGGCGGCACCGGCGTGGAGGTGGCCATCGACTGCTCCGGCAGCGCCGTGGGCCGCCATCGCTGCCTGGAGGCCGCGCGGATGTGGGGCCGGGTGGTGTTCCTGGGCGAGCAGGGCACCGTGACCTTCGAGCCCAGCCCGCTGCTCTTGCACAAGAACCTCACGCTGTACGGCTCCTGGGTGACCAGCGTGGCCAACATGGAGCGGCTGGTGGAGTTCCTGGCCCGCAAGCGCATCCACCCCAACGCCATCATCACCCACCGCTTTGCCCTCAAGGATACCGACAAGGCCTACGCCATATTCGCCACCGGCAAGACCGGCAAGGTGTGCGTCAATATGGAGATGGAATGATATAAAGACGCGCGGCGCCTTCCCCGCATCGGGGGAAGGCGCCGCGTGGCATACAGGCTCACATGCTGGCCTTGTAGATCGCCAGCATGTCTGCCTCGTGCAGCAGCTTGGCGGAGCCCTTCGCGCCGTTCACGCCCACAGCGCACTTGTGGGCCATGTCGGCAAACTCCGCCTCGGTGGGGTTGACCCCCAGCTCCCGCAGGTTCGTGGGCATGTGGATGCGGCGGTAGAAGTCCTCCATGGCCTCGATGCCCCTGAGCGCGATCTCCTCGTCGGTGCCCACGGGCTCGACGCCCATCACGTTCACCGCGAACCGCCTGAACCGCGGCAGGCAGTCCCTGTAGACGTACCGTGCCCAGCTGCCCCAGATGGCGGCGAGGCCCGCGCCGTGGGCCACGTCGTACAGCCCGCCCAGCTCGTGCTCCATCTTGTGGGTCATCCAGTCGCCGCCGTCGTTGCCGCAGCCGGTGAGGCCGTTGTGCGACAGGCTGCCGGCCCACATCACCTCGGCGCGGGCGTCGTAGTTCTTCGGGTCCTTCACCAGGATCTCGGCGTTGGTCATCACCGTGCGCAGCAGGCCCTCGGCCATGGAATCGGTGATCTCCATGTTGCCGCCGTTGGTGAAGTAGCGCTCCATGGTGTGCATCATGATGTCGGCGCACCCGCAGGCGGTCTGGTAGTCCGGCAGCGACATGGTGAGCTCCGGGTTCATGATGGCGAATTTGGCCCGGGCGAAGTCGCTGCTGTAGCCGCGCTTGATCCAGCCCTCCTCCTTGGTGATCACGGAGGAGTCGCTCATCTCGCTGCCCGTGGCGGCGAGGGTCAGTATCACGCCCAGGGGCAGGCAGGCCGTAGCCTTGCGCTTGTAGTCGTAGAAGTCCCAGACGTCGCCCTCGTTGGTCACGCCGTAGCCGATGGCCTTGGCGGAGTCGATGGCGCTGCCGCCGCCCACGGCCAGCAGAAAGTCCACGCCCTCTTTCTTGCAAAGCTCTATGCCCTTGTACACCAGGCTCAGCCGCGGGTTCGGCACCGCGCCGCCCAGCGTGACGTAGGGGATGCCGGCTTTATCCAGCGTGTCCGTGACCTTCTTCAAAAGCCCCGAGCGCACCACGCTGCCGCCGCCGTAGTGGATCAGCACCCTGCTGCCGCCAAACTCGCGGATCAGCTCCGCGACCCTGGCCTCCGTGTTCCGTCCAAAGACCACCTTCGTGGGGGTGTAGTACTTGAAGTCAAACATGATCGAATCCTCCTTTAGGTCGAATGTCATATTTACATTATAATGAATGTGGGCGGGAAAATCAATGGGAAATGGGGAATGGGAAATGGGGAATGGTGTTCCCAATACACAATCCCAAACCACCTTGACAACTGCGCCCGCAAAGGTTATTATATTGTTAACAACCGCATCCACGCAACACCGATCCCGGAAAGGAGCAGCTATGGACAAGCAGAGCCTCAAACAGCGCATCGACGTGGCCGCGGGACGCGCCCCAGCGGATCTGCGCATTGCGAATTGCCGCGTCGTCGACGTCTACAACAGGACCGTATTTCCCGCCGACGTGCTCGTCTCCGGCGGCTGCATCGCGGGCTGGGGCGCGCCGGGTTTCCCTGAGGCGCGGGAGGTCTTCGACGCCGGGGGCGCGTACCTCGCGCCGGGACTGATCGACAGCCACGTGCACATCGAATCCAGCCACCTCTCCCCGGCGGAGTTCTCCCGGCTGGTGGTGCCCCACGGCACGACCACCATCGTGGCGGACCCCCACGAGATCTGCAACGTCTGCGGGCTGGACGGCTTCGACTACATGCTCAGGGCCTCGGAGCACACGGCGCTGCAGGTGTTTTTGCAGGCGCCCTCCTGCGTGCCCTGCACGCCCTTTGAAAACGCCGGGGCGACGCTGGACGCGAAGGAAATCGCCAGGCGCATCGGGCTTGAGCGGGTGCTGGGCCTGGGGGAGATGATGAACTTCGTGGGCGTGTGCGCCGCGGACAGCGATATCCTGGACAAGCTGATGGAGGCGGCGCGCGCCGGCAAGCTGGTGGACGGCCACAGCCCCGGCCTGTCGGGCCATATGCTGGATGCCTACGCCGCCGCCGGTATCCGCACCGATCACGAGTGCGCCACCCCCGACGAGCTTCGGGACCGCGTGCGCCGCGGCATCTACGTGCTGCTGCGCCAGGGCACGTCCTGCCACGACGTGCTGAACCTGCTGCCCGGCGTGACCGGCGACAACGAGCGCTTCTGCCTGTTCTGCACCGACGACCGACAGTCCGCGAGCCTCATTGAGGAGGGCCACATCGACAACAACATCCGCCTGGCGGTGGGCGCGGGGCTCGACCCCCTCACCGCGCTGCGCATGGCCACGATCAACGCCGCCGAGTGCTACGGCCTGCGGGACCGCGGGGCCATCGCGCCGGGCATGCGGGCCGATATGATACTCTTTGACGATTTGAACGACCTGCGCGTTAAGGAGGTGTGGGTCGCGGGCCGGCACGCGGCCAGCCGCGGCGATTATCTGGCCGAGGACGTCCGCGTGGCCCCGGAGGGCGTCAGCGGGCGCATGAACGTGCGGGACTTCTCCGCCGCGCGGCTGGCGCTGACGCTGAAGTCCGATCACGTGCGCACGATACGGGTCTGCCCCGGCTCCGTGGTGACGGGCGAGGGCCGCGCCACCGTGCGTCGGGACGCCGATGGGCGCTGGCGCCGCGACGGGCAGGACATCGTCAAGATCGCCGTGGTGGAGCGGCACAGAGGCACCGGCAACGTGGGGCTGGGCTTATTGGAGGGCTACGGGCTCAAAAACGGGGCCATCGCCACCAGCGTCGCCCACGATTCCCACAACATCATCGTGGCCGGGGACAGCGACGACGACATGGCGCTGGCCGTTGAAAGGCTCATTGAGATGGGCGGCGGCATGGCGATCGCGCAGAACGGGCGGCTGCTGGGCAGCCTGGAGCACGAGATCGCCGGCCTGATGACCGACCGCCCCGGCGAATGGGTGGCCCGGGAGATCGCGCGGCTGTGCGATATCGCCGGAAACGCCCTGGGCATCCACGGGAATATCGACCCCTTCATGGCGCTGTGCTTCATGGCGCTGCCGGTCATCCCCGCGCTCAAGATCACCGACACCGGCCTGTTCGACGTCAACGCCTTTAAGACCGTGCCGGTGGAGGCGTAAATCAATACAGCAACAGCACCTCCCCCGGGGCGACGCCAAGCGCCTCGGGGGTTTCTGTCGGCCTGCATTCCCGGGGATAGCGCCACCAGAGGGCGGGGGCGTCGGGGGCCTGGCCCTCGAAGCGGAACGCGCTGACCCAGGCGAAGGGCTCCTCCATCTCTTTGAGGATGCGCACGGGGAAGCGGTTCAGGGCTTCGTCGGGCTTAAAGCTGTGGGCGCGGATGCCCACGGCGACGAGGCCGTCGCGCACTGGTGCTTGCGTGACCAGGCGCGCGTTCCACGCGGGCACGAACACCTCGCGCGGGCCGGTCTTTACGGCGTCGGCGATGTTCTTGCAGCCGGTGAGCGCGGCGGCGGCGCGGGTCTCCGGGTCGGCGAACAGGGCTTTTGTGTCCTTGACCGTCGTCATACGCCCCGCCGACATCACTCCCAGCCGGTCGCACATACGGTAGGCCTCGTCGCGGTCGTGGGTGACCAGCAGCACGCTCCGGCCGAATCCGGCCAGCAGGTCCTTCATCTCCATCTGCAGCCTGAGCCGCAGGTGGGCGTCCAGCGCGGAGAAGGGCTCGTCCAGCATCATGAGGTCCGGGGCGTTCAACAGTATCCGCCCCAGCGCCGTCCGCTGGGCCTGCCCGCCGGACAGCGCCTCGGGCCGCAGGTCCGCCGCGTCACGAAGCTGCAATAGCTTAAGCATGGCGTCGACCCGGGCCGCGCGCGTCTTGCGGTCCCTTTCGGCGTGCAGCGCGCAGAGCAGGTTCTGCCGCACTGTCATGCCGGGGAACAGCGCATAGCTCTGGAAAAGACAGCCCACCCGCCGCGCCTGGGGCGGCAGGTCGATCTTCCGCTGTGAATCGAACAGCACCTGGCCGTCCAGCGCGATATGGCCCCGGTCGGGCCGCTCGATGCCCGCGATGCACTTGAGCGTCAGGCTCTTGCCGCTGCCGGACGGGCCCAGTATGCCCAGCGTCTCCCGGTCGCAGCAAAACGCCGCGCGCAGGTGAAACGCCCCCAGGCGCTTCTCGATGTCTACCTCCAGCGCCATAGCGACCTCCCGGTTCTCTGCCGCGATTCCAGCAGGTTCACACTCAACAGCACAACGGCGGAGATGGCCAGGTTGACCATCACCCAGAAGAACGCGCCGCGTTCGTCGTCGGTGCGCCAGAGCTGATAGACCGTGGTGGCCACCGTGGCCGTGCGTCCCGGGGTGTAGCCGATGAGCATGCTGGTGGCCCCGTACTCGCCCAGCGCCCGGGCGAAGGCCAGCACCCCGCCGGCCAGTATGCCCTGACGGCAGGCGCGCATGCGCACATGCCAGAAGATCCAGGTGTTGGAGAGGCCCAGCGTCTGGGCGGCCCAGGCGGGGCGCTCGTCGAAGCTCTCAAAGGCCCCGCGGGCCGTGCGGTACATCAGCGGAAAGGCCACCACCACCGCGGCGACCACGCCCCCGGTCCAGTGCATCGCCAGCCTGACGCCCCAGTGCAGCAGCAGCCGTCCCAGCGGCCGCCGGGCCCCGAACACGCGCAGCAGAAAGTAGCCGCACACCGTGGGGGGCAGTACCAGCGGGAGCGTCAGCAGCACGTCCAGCAGGCCCTTCACGGTCCGGGGGAGCTTCGAGGCGTACCAGGCGGCGGCGATACCCGTGAAGAACACGATCACGCCGCTGATGGCGGCGATGCGCAGGGAGTTGTAAAGCGGAAACAGGTCCGTCATGACGTCACCCTCCCCGGCCTCACACCGGCAGCAGGAAGACCTCGATCTCCCCGCCGCAGAAGGTGGGTCCCTTGTTCATGTCGATCGACATGAGGCGGCACGCTTTATCGCCGTCCCGGAGCATCTCCCCGGCGAGGCGGAGGATCTCGGCCTCGGCGTACCCGCCGCCCACGGTGCCGATGAACCGCCCGCCCCCCATGACCAGCATCTTCGTGCCGGGCCGCCGGGGGGCCTCGCCGCGCTTTTCGACGATCATCGCCAGCACCCCCGGTTCATGGGGGGCGCAGAGCGCCTCCAGCATGCCCTGGGGCCAGCCCTCGCCGGGGTCGGCGGCGTTCATCACGGAGATGATCTCCGCCGCCGCGGACACGGCGATCTCCTCCGGCGTGCGCGCGCCGATGGGGATGCCGATGGGCATGCGCAGCGCCTCCACGCGCCCGGAATCGAAGCCCTCCGCGACCAACTGCCGGCGAATCTGCGCCGAGCGGCCGTGGCTGCCCATCATGCCGGCGTAGGCGCAGGGCTTTCGGAGGATGCGGCGCAGGCAGTCCACGTCGTGGGCGTGCTCGCGGGTCATGACCACGAAGGCGGTGTCGGTGTCGCCGTCGATACGATCCAGCGCGTCGGTGAAGGCTTGGCAGAGCACGTTGTGCGCCCCGGCGGCCCGGGCCTTTTCGGCGAACTCGGGCCGGTCCTCGATGGCGGTGATCTCAAACCCCAGCGCGACGCCCAGCCGGATGACGCACAGCGCCACGTGGCCCGCGCCGCACACCACCAGCCGCCTGCCCGCGACGATCGGCTCCAGGAAGACGCGCGCGCCGGTATATTCCGCGATGCCGGTCTGATCCGGGGCCGTCTTGCCGATCTCCGCGGCGAGGGCTACGGGGAAGGCGGCGTCCGCGCAGAGGGGGGTGAGGCGCTCCCCGTCGCGGGCAAACAGCGCCTTTGTCCCCGCGGCGTCGCCTGTGATCACCCAGGCCGCCAGCAGCCGCCTGTGCGTCTTTTCGCGCATGATCGTCTCATAGAAACCCGGCATGGACCCATGACCTCCTTGACCCTGTCGATATGATGGTATTATAATGGATTTGCCTGATTTGGGCAAGAGAGGAGCGCACCGCTATGTACCGACCCTTTGAGGATTTCATGCCCGCCGCACGGTGCGTGTCTGTGATCGGCAGCGGGGGAAAGACCGCGCTGCTGCGCCATCTGTCGGAAAAACTGGACGGGACCGTGATCCTCACGACCTCCACGCACATCCGTCCCTTCCCGGGGGTGCCGCTGGCGGCCTCCGGCGAACTCGACGAGGTGCGTTCACTCCTCGCAAGCCACCGCGTGGTGTGCGCGGGCACGCCGCAGTCCACCGGCAAGCTGGCCGCGCCGGAGATCCCGTTTGAGGACCTGCTGTCCGTGGCGGACCGCGTGCTGATCGAGGCGGACGGCGCGGCGGGGCGTCCCCTCAAGGCCCACCGCCCGTGGGAGCCGGTCATACCGGCCTGCACCGGGCTGACCGTGTGCGTGGTCGGGGCTTCGGGCCTCGGAAAGCCGGTGTCGGAGGCCTGCCACTGTCCGGAGCTGTTCGCGGAGCTGGCCGGGACGACCCCCGACGCGCCGGTCAACATCGAGCACGTCGCGCGGGTCCTGAACCGTGAAAACCTCGCGGACTGCTGCCTGATCAATCAGATCGACGTACTGCCCGACCCGTCCGTCGCCCGGCGGCTGTGCGACCTGATCACCGTGGACGCCTTTGCCGGTTCGCTGCGGCGCTGACCAGCTCCAGCACGCTCCCGGCGATGCAGCGGGCCTTGTCGGAGACGGTGGTGCAGTTTTTCAACTGCTCCAGCCGGGGATCCACGTCGGCCAGCTTGAAGCCCACCGTGACCGGGAAGCCGTCGCGTATGACGCCCCGCAGTATGCCCGCGATCTGCGCGCGCACGGGGACCTCCCCGTCCCCGGACGCTATGACGCCGATGATCTCATCCGCATCGACCGCGCTGCCGATGTCCCGGCGCATGCGGAAGACGCCCGCGGCGGGCGCGTGGATGACGCGCTCGGCCCCGTAGCCGCCGATCATGCCGGGCACGCCGGTGTTGGCCGCCGCGCTGCCCTCGGTGATGATGCGCCCCAGGTCGTGCCCCCGCATGGTCTCTATGACGTAGCGCACGTCCCGCCCGGCTGCGAAGCCCGGGCCCAGCGCCACGGTCAGCGGGGCCATGTCCATCGTCGTGCCGAGGTTGCGCTTGGCCAGTATGGCGTCCACCACGACGGCAGGCCGGAGCCTTCGGATGCTCTCGCCCGCGGGGTCTACAAGCAGCGGCACCTCGCCCCGCGCAAGCACTTCATCTATCTCCTTTATGTCGGCGATCCGCACCGCCGTGACGCCCTCCACGGTGGCCGCGCCGTCGTAGACGGCCTCCGAGAACGCTACCCTCCGGCGGATGGCGGAGGGGCGCGCGACCTCCAGCGCCAGCACCGGGAATCCCGCCCGGGCGAGGCGGTGGATGGTGCCGGTGCTGATGTCCCCGGCCCCCCGTACGATGATCAGATTATTGCTGTCCATTTATCCCTCCAGCACCAGCGCGCTGGCCTCCCTTTCTGTCACATGCCCGATCACGGCGGCCCCGGGGACCTCGGCGCACAACGCTTCGGCGTCCCCCTCGTCCACGGCGATCAGCAGCCCGCCGCTGGTCTGGGGGTCGTAGAGTATGTCCTGCATGGCCCGGGACACGTCGCCCCGCACCGACGCGGACCTCTCCGCGAAATCCCGGTTGCGGTAGGCCCCGGCGGGCACAAGCCCCATGTCCGCAAATTCCAATGCCTCGCGATGAAAGGGCACCTTCCCGACCCCGATGTGCAGCGTGCAGCCGCTGCCCTGGGCCATCTCGGTGGCGTGGCCCATCAGGCCGAAGCCGGTCACGTCGGTGCAGCCGTGGACGCGGTACTTCTGCATGGCGCGGCAGGCATCCCGGTTCAGCGTGGCCATCTGACGGTAGACGCGCGCCATCACCGCCGCGTCCGCCAGGTCGGCCTTGGCCGCCGTGGTCAGCACGCCCACGCCCAGCGGCTTGGTCAGTATCAGCGCGTCGCCGGGCATGGCGGCGTCGTTTTTCCGGATACGGTCGGGCTTCGCGAACCCCGTGACCGCCAGGCCGTACAGCGGCTCCCCGCCGCGGATGGTGTGCCCGCCGGAGATGATCACCCCGGCCTCGTAGGCCTTGTCGTAGCCGCCGCGCAGGATCTCACGGACCCACGCATCCTCCATCCGCTCCGTCACGCACAGCAGGTTCAGCGCCAGCTTCGGCTCCCCGCCCATGGCGTAGATGTCCGAGATGGCGTTGGCGGCGGCGATCTGGCCGAACAGGTAGGGGTCGTCCACGATGGGCGGGAAGAAGTCCACGGTCTGTATGAGCGCGGTGTCGTCGTTGATGACGTAGACGCTGGCGTCGTCGGACTTGTCGAAGCCCACGATCAGCCTGGGGTCGGTGCGCGTCTTGAAATCCTGCAACAGAGCCGAGAGCGTGCCCGCGCCCACCTTCGCGCCGCACCCGGCGCAGGACGCCAGCCGGGTCAGCCTTGCGCTTGTCTCCATGTCAGATCTCCATCTCCTTTATGTGCTGCGGCGCGATGCCCGCCCCGGCGAGCAGGTCCCGCAGGCCAGCCATGTCGCCGGGCGGCGCGCTCCACGCCAGGCCGCACCCGGCGCTGATCTCCCGGGGCAGCGGTATCAGCCGCCCCGCCGCGCCGCGCGACAGGCAGTAGTCCTCGAACGCCATGGCGTCGTGGGTGGTGTGAAACGCCACGATCAGCCGCCGCTCCTTCGTGCGCATCACGGCCGGATGATCAGGGACGCGCCCACCTGCGCCTCCACGATATCGTACATGTTGGACACGATGCCGACCTTCAACGCTTCCTTGAGGCCGTAGTAGTCCAGGCAGGTGCCGCAGGTCATGACGGTGACCCCGGCGGCCTCGAGCTTCTTCAAGTCGTTGACGGTGTCCTGATCCTGCGTGGTCAGAAACGCGCCGCGGTTGTAGCAGATCACCTTGTCCGGCAGTACGTCCTGACTGGTCAGCGCGAATATGAAGGCCTTCATCAGCTTCCTGCCGAGCTGCTCGTCGCCGCCGCCCATGGTGTCCGCGGACAGCACGACCACCCTGCCGCCCTTCGCGGGCACGGCGCAGCTGACCGCCTCCGCCGGGACGGTCGCCGCCTTCGCCGCGGATGCCTTCACGGCCATCGTGACCGTGAACGCCTTTTCCCCGTCCTGCGCGGAGGTGACCGTAAAGCCGTTGTGCTCGCCCAGGCGGGTGAGGTTCTGAACTGCCGTCTCGTTGTCCACGAGTATGCGGAGGGTGCCGTCCTCCGTGAAGGCCTCGATGGCCTTCTTCGCGTTGATCACGGGCAGCGGACACGCCATGCCCATGCAGTCGAGTGTGCGTTCCATATTATACGCTTCCTTTCGTGATGATAGGTGTTTTGAATGGGAAATGGGGAATGGGGAATGAGGTTGTAACCCCAATTCCTAATTCCTATCTCCTAATTCCTCATTATCCAATGCGTTCCGCAATCTCCTTCACGGCCTGAACCGCCGCCTCCACGTCATCGTCAGTATTGAAGTACCCAAAGCTGAACCGCACCGCGCCCTGTTTCTCGGTGCCCAATGCCCGGTGCATCAGCGGGGCGCAGTGGGCGCCGGCGCGGGTGGCGATGCCGTAGTCGCAGGAGAGGGCGTCGCAGACCAGCGCCGAGTCCGCGCCGCCGACGTTCAGCGCCACGATGGGGCAGCGGTCCCATGTGGCGAAGTCGCCGTAGGTCACGACGCCGGGGATGGCGGACACGACCCCGTGAAACCGCCGCGCCAGGGCGATCTCATGGGCGTGGATGGCGTCGATGCCCGTCTGTCGAATGAAGTCCACCGCCGCGGACAGGCCCGCGATGCCGTGGCCGTTCAGCGTGCCGGCCTCGAGGCGCGTGGGGTACTCCCGGGGCTGGGTCGTCAGGAAGGATTGCACGCCGGTGCCGCCCACCTTGAAGGGCTCGACCTCGACGTCCCCGTTGATCAGCAGCCCGCCGGTGCCCTGCGGCCCCATCATGGACTTGTGCCCGGTGAAGCACAGCAGGGTGATGTTCATATCGACCATGTCGATGGGCACGGCTCCGGCGGTCTGGGAGGCGTCCACGATGAACAATAGCCCGTGCTTTGCCGCGATTTCCCCGATGCGCTTAATGTCCAGCAGGTTGCCGGTGAGGTTCGAGGCGTGGGTGCACACGACGGCCCGGGTGTTGGGCTGAATCAGCCGCTCAAAGTCGGCATAGTCGATTAAGCCCCGCCGGTCCGCGGGCACGAAGGACAGCCCGACGCCCCGCTCCCTTTGAAGCCGGTACAGCGGGCGGAGCACCGAGTTGTGCTCCAATACCGTGGTGATCACGTGGTCGCCCGGGCGCAGCGTGCCGGTCAGGGCGATGTTCAGCGCCTCGGTAGAGTTGTTGGTGAATATGACCTGCTCCGATTTCGGGCAGCCGAAGAAGTCCGCCAGCTTCCCGCGGGTTCTGTACAGCAGGCGGTTGGTGTTCAGCGCGCCCTCGTGGGCCCCGCGGGAGGCGTTGCCCAGCGACGTGAGCGCCGCCGTCACCGCCTCCGCCACGCAGGGGGGTTTTATCATCGTGGTGGCGGCGTTGTCCAGATAGATCATGAGACACACCTCTGGTTAACAATATCTGTCCCGCTTGGGCCGGAGCTGGTCCTCCATCGGCACGATGCCGTAATGCGCCGCGCTTTCCCGCGCGATCACGTCCCGCGCGGCGTCGATGGCGTCTGCCTCGACGAGCAGCGACATGCCGCAGCACAGCTTCCCCCGGGCCGCGGCGGGGGCCGGGGCGATGCGGTTCATCACCCCGGCATTATCCAGCAGGTCGTGGAGAGCGAGCCCCTGCTCGTAGTTTTCAAAGAGTATATAGTAGCGGACCATCAGCCGTTGAGCATCTCCACGAACGCCTCGATGCGGGTGCGGAGCTGCCCGGCGTCGGAGTCCTCGTAGTCGGTCTCCAGCGACAGTACCGGGATGCCCTCGGCCCGCAGCGCCTCCGAGACCGTCCGCTTCTCGATGTCGTACAGTCCGCAGAACTTGAGGCTGCAATCGATCACGCCGTCCGCATGGTACGCCCGCGCCAGCCGTATGATGTCCTCTATGCGCCCCGGGTTGGGGGTGAAGCAGGCGCAGTTGTTCTTCATGTAGCGCTCGGCCAGGGCCATGAAGAGGTCGTCCAGCGTCTCGCCGGAATCGTCCACCAGGTTTTCAAAGTAGCGGGTGCCGGTGCACATCTCCTCGCACACCACCACCGCGCCGCTGGTCTCGACGATGTTGTGCAGCTTCCAGTTGGGCACCGCCAGCGGCGTGCCGGTGATCAGTATGCGCTTGTCGCCGGGCTTCGCCACGCTGACGCCGTCTTTGATGCGCTGCTCCAGCTCGTCGGCCAGGCGGTTGCACATCTGCGCGCAGCGGACGGGGTCGTCGAAGAAGGAGATCTGGGTCATCAACAGCGCGTCGCGGCCGGAGATGGGCAGGTTCAGGCTCTTGCGGGCGTCGTAGACCCGCGCCATGGCCCTGCGCTTTTCGTTGACGGTGCGTATGGCGGCCTTCAGGTTTTCGACGGTCAGCGCGTTGCCGGTGATTGCCTCCGCCTTCGCGGCAAATTCGGCGATCTCGTCCTTCCACTTGAGGATGTCCTTCGGGCGCTTCATCTGCGGCACGTCCATGATGATCATGGGCACGTCCTGGCCGAGGATCTCATACGCCTTCTTCTTGCCGTCGCAGGTGGTCTCGCCCACGTACACGTCCGCGATGCGGAAGAACGGGCAGGTCCGCCCGAGGCGCGCGCCCACCGACGCCTTGATCAGGGGACAGGTGTTCTTCGGCAGCACCGCCTCGCCGCCCGGCACCCAGAACTGCGAGCCGCCGCACAGGCCGGTCACGATGCCGTTCAAGGCGATGACGATCTCGTCCGGCACGAACACGCAGAACGTGCCGAACACCTTGCGGCCCGCCTTCTGCGCCTCGATCAGCTCCGCGGGGCGGATGCCGTGGACCTCGGAGATCACCAGATCCCAGAAATCCATGGCCTTGGGCCGGTTCTGCTGCGTCATGAACACGTCGCCCACCGCCGTGGGCAGTACCTGACACAGCATGTCGTGCGATTCAAGGTCCATACCGAGGTCTTTCCACATTTGTATGTAGTCAGCCATATGATACATCTCCTTTTGTGGTGTAGTGTTGGGATTTCAATTAGGAATTAGGAATTATTAAATGCTTGAAGCTTTACGGGTATCTCGCGCGGCAGCGAGTAACTCAATTCCTAATTCCTAATTCCTAACTCCTCATTTGCCTATCTCAAAGCGAATAACGCCGCCCCCAGCGCCCCGGCAAACCTTGCTTCCGGCGCGGTGCGCACGGGTCGTCCGAAGGCCGCCTCCAGCCGTCTGAGCACGAAGGGGAAGTCGCACAGCCCGCCGGTGAGGCACAGGGGGCCCGGGCCGAGGCGCAGCTTGCCGGCTTGGGTCTTGACCTTCTGGGCGACGGAGTCCACCACGCCCCAGGCGATGTTCTCCCGCGGCGTGCCCCGCCCGATGAGGCCCACGACCTCCGACTCCGCGAACACCGTGCACAGCGCGCTGATGCGCGTCGGCGCGCCCCGGGCGGCCATGTCGCACAGCCCGGCGGGGGTCACGGCGAGGGTGTTCGCCATCACCTCGAGGAAGCGGCCCGTGCCCGCGGAGCACTTGTCGTTCATCGCGAACTCCGACACCGCGCCGTCCTGCAGGACGATCAGCTTGGTGTCCTGCCCGCCGATGTCGATCACGTTGAGGTCACAAAGCCCGAACAGCGCCGCCGCGCCTTTCGCGTGGCAGGTGATCTCCGTGACGCATCGGTCCGCAAACGGCGCCGACACGCGCCCGTAGCCGGTGGCCACGCACCGGGCATTGCCCGTGATTTCCGGCGGCAGGTCGCGCCGTATGGCCTCCGCGGTGTCCACGCTGCTCCAGCCGGTGGGACGGAGGTCCCGCCAGATCACGTTGCCGCCCTGGTCGACGACCACCGTCTTGGCGCAGGTGGAGCCGATGTCGATGCCCACCCCGAAGCGCGCGCTCATGCTTCCTCCCCGCCGGGCCTGAATGTGCGTTCGTACTCGATTAAGAGCGCGTTGCCCGCTGCCATCAGCCGCGCCTCCATCACCCGGAAGTCCGCGACCGCCTTCTCCCCGGCCCCGGTCAGCGTGGAGCTGCCGCCCTTTTTGCCCCCCGTCACCCGGGTGATCAGGGCGACGCCCATGCCCCGCTCGGCGCGGTTCAGTATCTTCCACGCCTTCGTGTAGGACATCTCCATCTGCGCCGCCGCGGCCTGTATGGAGCCGGTGTCCCGTATCCGCTCCAACAGCTCGCACACCCCGGGGCCGAAGAACTTCTCCGCCCCCCATAGCGTCAGCTTGACCCTCGCTTCCATCGTAAGCCTCTCTTTAGCGTTATGTTTCCAAAAAAATAACCATAGTTATTGTACTATGGTTAATTCATGTTGTCAAGCGCATTGGACAGAGGCGTTTGCGTCAAAGCGAAACCAAGTGCGATTCCCCATCAGGATTCAAGCAGTTTTTTCAGCTTCTTGTCGAATGTCGCTATTTCAATGCCTTTAACAGCATGATATCCATACAGGACGCAATCGACAAAATCAAGATTGCGTTCCGCATAAGTATCAAGCGCAAGATTCAACACTGCCATTTCCTGACAATTTACAAGTTCCAAAAAACCTTTGACGGTTTCGGCGATCACATCGCGATCCATTGAATATACGCCCTTGAGGACATAAACAACTTCTGCAATGACTTCGATCGTAACGGACGCATCCCCGGCATTCAGATGTTGTTCGGCGATATCTGCCATCTCCTGATCGTCATTGAGCAGATACCGCAATATCATGTTCGTATCAAGTATTACCATATTTTCCCACCACAGCACGCTCCCAGGCGCCGTTTTCCTTCTCTCTGAGTTCCGGGTCAGCGTACTGTGCGAGGACCCCACGCATTCCCTTTTTGCGAACAACCTTGATCGGCTCCACATATTCATCCAGTATTGTGATAATGACGCGCTGATTGGGCTTTGCCGCTATTTTTTCAAGGGGCTTGATGGTTACGCCATCATAATAACCTTGAATTGCCAACATATACGATCACCCTTTCTCTGTCCATGGCGTCCCCTCGTCCGGACACGATCATCCATACAGTATGATACCACAACCCCGCCGGGTTCTCAATAGGCAATCTTTGTATTTCCTGTGCCGTCATTTCGTATCGGTGAACCTGTCACGCCTGATAAGGACAGGCCCTTCGCATTCGTGGTTTTTAATCGCCTTTATTCGCGCCATGTCCTCGGGGGTGTCGATGTCCCACAGCTCCCAGGGGTGCGCGGACTGGACGGTTTTGCAGGGGATGCGGTTTGTCCTGAGCACGTCCATGCCGCCGCGGTCGCCGGTGTAGCGCATGAGCGCCTCCCGGCAGGCGGCGGGGAAGATCACGGGGCTGCCGACGGCGTCCCCGTAGCCCAGCCGCACGGCCCGGGAGGGGTCTTCGAGGAACGCCTCGACCAGCCTTTTCAGCGATTCGGGGAGCGCGAGGGGCTGGTCGGCGGGCATGAACAGATAGCCCGCCGCGTCCGCGGGCAGGTTTATAAGGCCCACGCGCATGGTGTCGCACTTGCGCGGGCCGTCGTGGAGGACGCAGCGAATCCCCGCCCGGTCCAGCAGCGCCTTGACTTCCGCGCTCCGGGTCACCGCCAGCGGCGCGAGCCCGGCCCCGATCAGGCTGTCGGCGGCGTGCAGTATGACCGCCCGGCCGTCGATCTCCTCCAGCAGCTTGTTCCTTCCGTACCGCGCGGAGACCCCGGAGGCCATCAGTATGCAGCCGATGTTCGTCATAGAGCCAGCGCGCTCCGAGCGCGGCGCAGGTACTGCCCGCTGCCGCGTTCGCCGGTGAAATCGCCGTTCATCGCCACGGTCCTGCCCCGCAGCAGCACGCGCTCGATCATGCCCTTCACGGGCATGCCCTCGTAGCAGGTGTAGTCCGCGTTGCCGTGGAGCCTTTCCGTGGTCAGGGTCCACTCCCTGTCGGGGTCCAGTATCACCAGATCGGCGTCCGCGCCGGGGGTGATCGCGCCCTTCCTCGGGTACAGCCCCGCCACCCGCGCGGGGTTCACGCAGGCGTATTTCACCAGCTGCGGCAGCGTGATCCGGCCCCTGGCGACGCCCTCCGAGTACAGCAAAATCAGCCGCTCCTCCACCCCCGGCGCGCCGCTGGGGCACTTGGTGAAGTCCTGCGCGCCCTGCTGCTTCTGTTTGGCAAAGGTGAAGGGGCAGTGGTCGGTGGCGACGGTGTCCAGCTCGTCCCCCGCAAGCGCCGCCCACAGCGCGTCCCGGTCGGCCTGCGCGCGCAGGGGCGGGGCCATCAGGGCCTTTAAACCCTGCTGCGGGTCGTCGTACAGCGCTTCATCCAACAGCAGGTACTGCGGGCAGGTCTCGGCCCCGAAGCGCCTCTGCCCCGCGGCGCGGGCTTTGCGGATCTCCTCGAGCCCCGCGCGGGTGGACAGGTGCACCACGTACACCGGCGCGTCCCCGGCGGCATGCGCCAGGCAGAGCAGCCGGTTCACCGCCTCGGCCTCGGCCACGGCGGGACGGCTGACGGGGTGCCAGCGGGCCTGGGTTTTCCCCTCCCGGACGAACCGCTCCCGGAAGTACGTCACCACGCCGTGGTTCTCGCAGTGCGCGGCGATCAGTATGCCCCCCCTTTCGGCGCGGGAGAGCACCTTCATCAGGTCGAGGTCGTTAAGCCGGTAGTCATAGGTCATGTAGATCTTGAAGCTGGTGATGCCCTCGTCGGCGGCGATCTGCGCCATGTCGTCGAGCGCGGCGTCGTCCACGTGCTGCAGCACCCCGTGGAAGCCGTAGTCCACCGCGGCAACGCCGTCCGCCAGCCGGTGGTATTCCTTCACCTGATGCCAGGGGCTGCAGCCCTTCGGGCCGAAGGCCATGTGGTCCACGATGGTGGTGGTGCCGCCGCAGGCCGCCGCCACGGTGCCGGTGTAGAAGTCGTCGATCACCCGGGCGATGCCCACGTCGAGGTCCATGTGGGTGTGGATGTCCACCGCGCCGGGCAGCACGTACTTGCCCGTGGCGTCGATCACCTCGTCGGCGTCAGCGCGGTTCGAGATTTCGGCGATCCTGCCGTCTTTTATGAGGATGTCGCCCCTGAACAGGCGCTCGTCGGTCACGATCGTCCCGCCGCGGATCAGCGTCGTCATTTTTTATCACCCCTTCGATACCAGGTGTTCTCAAGCGGCAGCTTCGTGCGGAACATGCCGTCCAGCGCGTAGTAGGCCCCCTGCACGGCGGGCGCGGTGGGGATGGCGGCGATCTCGCCGATGCCCTTCGCGCCGTAGGCCACGGGGAGCAGTTCGTCCTTCTCCACGTAGATGGCGTGGATGTCCGGGATCTGGCTGGCGCGCAGAAGCCCCAGTGTGCCGAACTTCGCTTGCGGCACGCCGTCCTTTAAGGGGAAGTCCTCGGTGAGCGCGTAGCCCATGCTCATCAGCACGCCGCCCTCGATCTGCCCCTGTATGGCGATGGGATTGACGACCCTGCCGGAGTCGTGCGCCGCGTAGACCGCGCTGACCTTGCCGTCGTCGTCCAGGATCACCACGTGGGTGGCGTAGCCGTAGGCGATGTGGCTCTTGGGATTGGGCACGTCCGCGCCCAGCTTGTCGGTGGGCTCGAAGTATTCGTAGAAGAAGGACCGGCCGTTCAGCGCGTCGAGGTCGCCGTTTACCGCATCCAATGCTTCTTTCAGCTGAAGCGCCGCCATGCGCACGGCCTCGCCGGACAGCAGCGTCTGCCGGGAGCCGGAGGTGGTGCCGGAGTCCGGCGCGACCTCGGTGCTGGGACTGCCGTTGCGGATCTTCGACAGCGGAAGCCCCGTGGCCTCGGCCACGTCCTGGCAGAACACCGTGAGGCACCCCTGCCCGATGTCCGACGCGGCGCAGTAGATCACGCACACGCCGTCCTCGATTTGAAGCCGCGCCCGGCCCTTGTCCGGCAGGCCCACGCCCACGCCGGAGTTCTTCATGGCGCAGGCGATGCCCGCGTGGGTGCGATTTTGCTCGTAGATATCCTTCACGGCCAGCAGCGTCTCCTTCAGGGCCGTGGAGCAGTCGGCGATCTGGCCGTTGGGCAGCACCTTGCCCGGCTCGATGGCGTTCCGGTAGCGTATCTCCCACGGGGAGATGCCCACCTTCTCGGCCAGCAGGTTGATCATGCTCTCCAGCGCGAACTCGCTCTGGCTGACGCCGAAGCCACGGAAGGCCCCGGCGGGCGGGTTGTTGGTGTAGTAGCCGTAGCCGCGGATGTCGGTGTTCTGGTAGCAGTACGGGCCCACGGAGTGGGTGCAGGCGCGCTCCAGCACCGGGCCGCACAGCGAGGCGTAGGCGCCGGTGTCGAAGTAGATGTCGCAGTCCAGCCCGGTGAATATGCCGTTTTCGTCGCACCCCAGCGTGAAGGTGCCCTCCATGGCGTGGCGCTTGGGGTGGAAGTTGATGGACTCCTGCCGGCTGAACTTCGCCTTGACGGGCCGCTTGAACTTCCACGCCGCCAGCGCGGCGATGTGCTGGGCGCTCACGTCCTCCTTGCCGCCGAAGCCGCCGCCCACCAGCATGTTCTCCACCACGATGCGCTCCGGGTCCCAGCCGAACATGATGGCGGTCTCCTTGCGGGTGTCGTAGGCGCCCTGGTCGGTGCTCAGGATCTTCACGCCGTCCCTGTAGGGGAAGGCCACCGCGCACTCGGGCTCGAGGAAGGCGTGCTCGGTGAAGGGGGTGCTGAACGACTTCGTGACGGTATGGGCCGAGGCCGCCAGCGCGGCCTTCGCGTCGCCGCGGGTGACGTGCCGGGTCTGGCAGAGGTTGCCCCTGCTGTGGACCTTCGGCGCGTCGGGGGCCATGGCCTCGGCGATGGAGGTGACGGGCGTCAGCACCTCGTATTCGATTTTGATCTTTGCCTTGGCTTCTTTCAGTATCGCCTCGGATTCCGCGGCCACCAGGCAGATGGCGTCGCCCACGCAGCGCGTGACATCGCCGACGGGGATCATCACGTCCCAGTCCTGCTGGATGTGGCCGACCTTGTTGTTGGGCACGTCCTCGGCGGTCAGCACGCCGACCACGCCGTCCATGGCGAGGGCTTCTGAGGCGTCGATGGACAGTACCCGTGCCCGGGCGTGCTTCGAGCGCACGGCGGAGAGGTGCAGCATGCCCGCCATGTCGACGTCGTCCGGGTACTTGCCATATCCGAGGACCTTCTTTCGCACGTCCACGCGGAACGCCCGCTGCCCGACGCCGAAGGCGTCGCCCTTCTCGATTTCCGGGTCGATCTCGGCGTCCCCGCGGAGGATGGCGGCGGCCAGCTTGATGCCGTCGATGACCTTGCGGTAGCCGGTGCAGCGACAGAGGTTGCCCCGTATGGCGACCTTGATCTCATGCTCCGAGGGGTCCGGGTCCCGGTCGATCAGCGCCTTGCCCGCCATGACCATGCCCGGCGTGCAGAAGCCGCACTGCACCGAGCCGGAGACCCCAAAGGCGTACACGAACGCCTCCTTCTCGAAGTCCGTCAGGCCCTCGACGGTCTGTATGGCCTTGCCGTCGGCGCGCTTGGTGCTCAGCACGCAGGACTTGACCGCCCTGCCGTCCACGACGACGGTGCAGGTGCCGCACGCGCCCTCGCTGCAGCCGTCCTTGACGGAATAGAGGTGCAGGTCGTCCCGCAGATACCGCAACAGCGGCTTGACCTCCGCCGTTTCGCAGGGGGTGCCGTTGACGGTGAAGCGATAAATCTCAGGCACGAAGGGGCCTCCTTTCTCAATTGGAGGGATTAGGGATTAGGGACTAGGGATTAGGAAATGCCGCTACCGCCATTTCTGTTGAAATCCTGGGAATAAAAACGCAGCAGCCACTATTTCTAATCCCTAGAGAGTGTGTTTCTAAATGCCGGGAGATGCAGTTTCGAGCGGATTTGGCTGCATTTCAAGGCGATTTTCCGCAGGCTTAGTGGGGCTAAGTCAAGGGAAAGCAACGCAGAAATGCAGTCAAAGACGCCGAAAATGCGTTTCAGGCATTTTAGAAACACACTCTAATCCCTAGTCCCTAATCCCTCTACGTTTCCTCGACAGCTTCGTCATCCCCGCACACCATCGTCCCCGTCTTTCCGTGGATGCCCTCCCGCGCTTTTTCAAGCAGGGTGATGAGGGATTTCCGGCCGGGGGCGGAAGTGGCGAAGGACAGGGCGGCTTCGACCTTGGGCAGCATGGAGCCGGGGGCGAATTCGCCGTCCGCGATGTGGCTTTCCGAAGCGGATCGCCACCTTCTCCACGGCGGTGAGTATGATGAGGAAGTCGGCGTCGAGCTGCCTGGCCAGCACGGCGGCGGCGAAGTCCTTGTCGATCACGGCGGCAGCGCCCTTCAAATGGTTGCCCTCGGTCCTGAACACCGGGATGCCGCCGCCCCCGCAGGCCACCACCACGTGGTCGGTGTTGACGAGGGAGCGTATGGTGTCGATCTCCACGATGCCCACGGGCTCGGGGCTGGCCACCACGCGCCGCCAGCCGCGGCCGGCGTCCTCGACGACGTGGTAGTCGCGCTCCTTTTCCAGCCTGCGCGCCTCCGCCTCGGTCATGAACGCGCCGATGGGCTTGGTGGGATGCTCAAACGCCGGGTCCGCCGGGTCCACCTCCACCTGCGTGAGCACGGTGGCCGCGCCCTTGTCGATGCCCCGGTCCAGCATCTCCTCCCGCAGGGCGTTTTGCAGGTCGTAGCCGATGTAGCCCTGGCTCATCGCCACACACACCGATAGCGGGCAGGGGATGTACTTCGCCGGGTCGGAGCGCACCAGCTCCGTCATGGCGTTCTGGATCATGCCCACCTGCGGGCCGTTGCCGTGGCAGATCACGACCTCGTGGCCGTCCTCGATCAGGTCCACGATGGCCTTCGCCGTCACCTTGACCGCCTTCATCTGCTCCGGCAGATTGCTCCCCAGGGCGTTGCCGCCCAGGGCGATTACGATTCGGTTGGACATGAATAATCCCTCCGATGGTTGGTGTGGATGAGGGTGAATTAGGAGTTAGGAATTAGGAATTAGGAGTTGCAGAATGCCGGAAACCCGCCGTAGGCGCGACACTTGAATTAGAGTGTGTTTCTAAAATGCCTGCCCCTTGACTTAGCCCCACTAAGCCTGCGGGAAATCGCCTTGAAATGCAGCCAAATCCGCTCGAAACTGCATCTCCCGGCATTTAGAAACACACTCTAAACCGTATCACATGCGTGCGCCCCGAGTTGCCATGGTCTGATAATTCCTCATTCCTCATTCCTAATTCCTAATTCATTGGAAAAAGCGGGGTATCTTCCTTGCTTCCAGCGCCCTTAGCGTCGCCTGCGGGTCCTTGACCTTGGCGAGGAAGATCATGGCGGCGATGATATAGGGCTTGAAGGACGCCTGCTTATACAGCGGGGTGCGGTAGCGGTCGAACACGGAGGCGGCGACCTCGCCGTCCGCGCAGGACACGCCGTTGATGTCGGCGGGCAGGCAGTGCAAGTAGAGCGCCTTGCCGTCGCGGGTGGTCTGCATCAGCTCCTCGGTGCAGCACCAGTCCTTGTGCTCGGCGTTCTGCTTGAGCAGCTCCTTCTCCAGCGCCCTGATGCCGTCGCTGTCGCCCTCGGCGTAGAGGTTGGTGCGCTTTTCCATGGCGGCGAAGGGGGCCCAGCTCTTGGGGTAGACGATGTCGGCGTCCTTAAACGCCTCGGCCATGGAGTGGGTCTTGCGGAAGCTGCCGCCGCTCTTTTGGGCGTTGGCGCGGGCGACGGCCTCCACCTCGGGCATGACCTCGTAGCCCTCCGGGTGGGCCAGCACCACGTCCATGCCGAAGCGGGTCATCAGCCCGATGACGCCCTGGGGCACGGACAGGGGCTTTCCGTAGCTGGGGGAGTAGGCCCAGGTCATGGCGATCTTCTTGCCCTTGAGGTTCTCCGCGCCGCCGAACTCGTGCAGGATGTGCAGCATGTCGGCCATGCACTGGGTCGGGTGGTCGATGTCGCACTGGAGGTTGACCAGCGTGGGCTTCTGTTCCAGCACGCCCTGGGCGTGGCCGTCGGTCACGGCGTCCACCACGTCGTGCATGTACTTGTTGCCCTTGCCGATGTACATGTCGTCGCGGATGCCGATGACGTCGGCCATGAAGGACACCATGTTGGCGGTCTCGCGCACCGTCTCGCCGTGGGCGATCTGGCTCTTGCCCTCGTCCAGGTCCTGCACCTCCAACCCCAGCAGGTTGCAGGCGGAGGCGAAGGAGAAGCGCGTGCGGGTGGAGTTGTCCCGGAACAGGGAGATGCCCAGGCCGGACTCGAAGATCTTCGTGGAGATGTTATTTTCGCGCATGTACCTAAGCGCGTCCGCCACGGTGAACACGGCCTCCAGCTCGTCGTCGGTCTTTTCCCAGGTCAGGAAGAAGTCGTTTTCGTACATCGCTTTGAAGTTCAGTTTGTTGAGCCTGTCGAGATAGGATTGAAGCCTGGAATCCATAGGATGACCTCCCTCACTTGATGTCGTTGTTCGTCTTGCCCGCCCGGAACTGGGTGGCGTCGCCGGTCTGCTCCTCCTGGGGATACAGGTTGACGGCGGCCACGTACAGCGCCGCGCAGGTCACGAGGTCCTGCTTCCAGGTGATCTCGTTGGGGGCGTGGGCCTGGCTCTCCGCGCCGGGGCCGAAGCCCACGCAGGGGATGCCGTAGCGGCCCTGTATGGCCACGCCGTTGGTGGAGAAGGTCCACTTGTCCGTCAGCGGCCTGCCCGCGCGGGTGCTCATGGAGCTGGGCGCGCCGATGCGTTCGTCGCCGAACAGCGCCTTGTGGGCGTCCACCAGCGCCTTGACGTGGGCGGCGCTCTCCCGGTTGATCCAGGTGGGGAAGTACGCCTCGGTTTCGTAGACCTCGCCGGTCCAGGAGGGCCGGTCGTACATGTACATGGACACCTGCACGTCCTCGCCGTACTTCCGCACGGCGGGCAGGTTCCTGATCTCGTCGAGGCAGCTCTCCCAGGTCTCCCCGGCGGTCATGCGGCGGTCGATGGAGATCGCGCAGGAGTCCGCCACGGCGCAGCGGCTGGGGGAGGTGAAGTAGATCTGCGACACGGTGCAGGTGCCGCGGCCCAGGAAGCGGGCGTCCTCCCAGTGGTCGGGGTTGTACTTGGGGTCGAGCATCTTCTCCAGGCCCCGGATGGCGGTGCTCTCGGTGCAGCCGTTGTTGTTGAGGGCGCGGATGTCCTCGAGGATGTCGGCCATCTTGTAGATGGCGTTGTCGCCACGCTCCGGCGCGCTGCCGTGACAGGAGACGCCGCGCACGTCCACGCGGATCTCCATGCGCCCGCGCTGGCCGCGGTAGATGCCGCCGTCGGTGGGCTCGGTGGAGATGACGAACTCGGGGCGGATGCCGTCCTTGTTGACGATGTACTGCCAGCACATGCCGTCGCAGTCCTCCTCCTGCACGGAGCCGACGATCATGATCCTATACCCCTCGGGGATGAGGTCCAGGTCCTTCATGATCTTCGCGCCGTAGACCGCGCTGGCCAGGCCGCCCTCCTGGTCAGAGGCGCCGCGGCCGTAGATGATCTCGTCCGTCTCGTAGCCTTCGTAGGGGTCGGCGGTCCAGTTGTCCCGGTTGCCGACGCCCACGGTGTCGACGTGGGAGTCGATGGCGATGATCTTCTCGCCCGCGCCCATCCAGCCGATCACGTTGCCGAGGCCGTCGACCTCGACCTTGTCAAAGCCGAGCTTTTCCATCTCCGCCTTGATGCAGGCGACGACTTCCTTCTCCTCACAGCTCTCGCTGGGATGGGAGATCATCGCGCGGAGGAAGCGGACCATGTCGGCCTTGTAGCCCTCCGCCGCCCGTTTGATTGCATTGTAATCAAGTGACATTTTATGTACTCCTTTCAGTGATCAAACCGTGGGATATTCGCCGCCCCAGACGATGCGCCGGTACTTTTCGGGGTCGGTGTCGCCCTCGGTGGAGAACAAAAGCACGGCGCTGTCCCTGTTCAGTTGAAGCGCCTCTTTCAATCCGGCATAGGCGGGGTCGGTCATCAGCGCGGCGACGACGCCCATGCCCACCGCGCCGGACTCGCCGCTCGTGACGGCGGGGTCGCCGCGAAGGGGCGCGGCCAGCATCCGCATGCCCGTGGCGCTGACCCAGTCCGGGCAGGCCAGGAAGGCGTCGGCGTGGTTGCGCAGTATGTCCCAGCCGAGGGTGTTCGGCTCGCCGCAGGCCAGGCCCGCCATGATGGTGGGCAAATCGCCGGTGACGATGGCGGGGCTGCCGTCGCCCTGACACGCGCCCTTGTACAGGCACGCGGCAGACTCGGCCTCCATGATGACGAACTTCGGCGGATTCGACGGGAACAGGTTGGCGAAGAAGCCCACCACCGCCGAGGCGAGGCTGCCCACGCCCGCCTGCACGAATACGTGGGTGGGCCGGTTGACCTCCAGTGCCCGGAGCTGCTCGACCGCCTCCTGCGCCATGCTGCCGTAGCCCTGCATGATCCAGGCGGGGATCTCCTCGTAGCCTTCCCAGGCGGTGTCCTGCACCACCACGCCGTGCTCGGTCTGCGCGGCCTCCCTGGCGGCGAGGCGCACGCAGTCGTCGTAGTTCATCTCCTCGATGGTGACTTTTGCGCCCTCCCTGGCGATGTTGTCAAAGCGCATCTTCGCGCTGCCCTTGGGCATGTGGACCACGGCCTTCTGCCCGAGTTTGTTGGCCGCCCACGCCACGCCGCGGCCGTGGTTGCCGTCGGTGGCGGTGAAGAAGGTGGCCTGGCCGAAGTCCCTGCGGAACTGCGCGCTGGTGAGGTAGGCGTAGTTCATCTCCCCGATGTCCCTGCCCATCTCGCCCGCGATGTAGCGCGCCATGGCGAAGGCCCCGCCCAGCACCTTGAAGGCGTTCAGGCCGAAGCGGTAGCTCTCGTCCTTGACGAACAGATTGCCCAGCCCGAGGCGCGCGGCCATGCCGTCCAGCCGCGCCAGCGGGGTGACGGCGTACTGGGGGAAGCTTTTGTGAAACGCCCGGGCCGTTGAGACGTTGTCAAGCGACATGATTTGAAGGTGCCTGTCGTCGCTCTTCGGCATGGCGTTGAGGGTCCATTTGATGTTCTCCATAGCGGCCTCCTCGATCATTCGTTGTGCAAAAGCCAGGGGTAGTCGCGGATCACGGCGCGGATCACGTCCGCCGCGTCGGGAGGCAGCATGTCCACATCGGCGACCTGCTCCCGCCCGTCGAGCCGCACCTTTACGCGGCCGTCGCCGAGGACCATGAAGCCCGCGTTTTCGCTGGCCGCGAAGTCCTCCTCCGACCAGAACACCGTGAGCTTGTCGCGGTAGGGCCTGCCGTTGTAGGGGCAGAACACGGCGCAGTTGCCGCACTCGTTGCACATGCCGTCGATGTGGACGATCTGCGTCTGACACCTGCCGGGCACGCGCACGGCCACGTTGGCGCGGTTCGGGCACACGTCCGCGCAGGCCTCGCACACCGACGGGCAGCCCAGGCAGCGCCAGTCGGGCGCGGCGGAGGTGTCCTCCGTCACCATGCCCTTCTTGAAGCGGTACTTCTCCTCCGGCGCGCGGTTTTCCGCCGCGAAGCCGTCGAAGCGCGCGCCCGCGATGGCCGCCGCGGCCGCCGCCGCGTCCGCGATGCCCTCTACCACGGTGGCCGGGCCGCGGCGGGCGTCGCCGATGGCGTACACGCCTTCGACGCTGGTGCGCATGTCGGCGTTAACCGCCGGGCGTCCCTTGGCGTCGAGCGCGCAGCCCGCGGCCTCGTAAAGCCCGGTGTCCACGGCCTCTCCCACCGCCGCGATGACGGTGTTCGCGGGAATTTCCACGACCTCGCCGGTGTCCACCGGCGCGCGCCTGCCGGAAGCGTCCGGCGCGCCAAGCGCCATTTTGCGGCAGATCAGCTTGCCGTCCTCCAGGCGCTCCGGGGCCAGAAGCTCCATGAATGCCACGCCGTCGTCCAGCGCCATTTGCAGCTCTTCGCCGTCGGCGGGCATGTAGCGGCGCGTCCTGCGGTAGACCAGCCGCACGTTTTTGACGCCCGGCAGGCGCTTCGCCGCCCGGGCCACGTCCATGGCCGTGTTGCCGCCGCCGATCACCGCCACGTCCTCGCCGACCGGCAGGGCGGGGTCCTTCCGGATCGCCTCCAGGAATTCCAGCGCGTCCAGGCATTCGCCGGACTTGAGCGGGTTTTTGCCGGGCTTCCACGCGCCGACGGCCACGATCATGTCCGTGAAGCCCTCGGCCTTCAATGCGTCGACGGAGGAGATCTCCCTGCCGCAGACGATCTTCGCGCCGAAGGCCGTGCAGATTTCGATATCCCGCGCGATGTCGGCGGGGTCGATGCGGAAGCCGGGGATGACGTGGCGCACCACGCCGCCCGGCGCGTCCCTGCGCTCGAACACGGTCACCTCAACGCCCGCGCGGGACAGAAACGCCGCCGCCGCGAGGCCCGCGGGACCCGCGCCGATCACGGCGACCTTTTTGTCGCCGACGGCCTTTGCCGGGCGCAGGGTCGGCAGCACCCTGTCGAAGCCGCCCCGGGCCGCGGCCAGCTTGGTCTGGCGGATGTTCACGCTGTCCTCGTAGTAGTTGCGCATGCACTTGTCCCCGCAGTGGTGGGGGCAGAGGGTGCCGGTGATGAACGGCAGCGGGTTCCGCTCGAGTATGACGCGCAGGGCCTTTTCGGCGTCGCCCTCCAGCATCGCCTGGAGATAGGCGGGGATGTCCTGGCCGATGGGGCAGCCGTCCCGGCAGGGGGCCGAAAAGCAGTCGAACATGGGAAGCTCCCTGCCGTTCTTGCGGTCCGGTAGCGGCTTGACGGGCTTTCTGTACAGCGCGGAGGCGGCGACGCCCTGATCCAGCGCCTTCACCGCGGCCACGTCCACGCCCGCGAAGGGCGCGCTGCCGCATTCCATGAGGGTCGCCGCGATCTGCCCAAACCGCCGGTAGCCGCCGGGCTTTAAAATCGTGGTGGCCATGGTGATGGGCCAGATGCCGGCGTTGAACAGCGCCGCGGCGTTGGTGGCCATCGCGCCGCCGGAGTAAGAGATGCGCAGGCGCCCGCCGAAGGTCTCGCTGATCATCGCCGCCAGGTGGATGGTCAGCGGGAACAGCGCGCGCCCGGCCATGTACATCTCCTCGCTGGGCAGCTCGCCGCGGGTCACGTCTACCGGGAAGGTGTTGGTCAGCTTGACGCCGAACTCGAGACCCTTCTGTGCGGCCAGCGCCGTCAGGCGGCGAAGCATCGGCACCGCGTCGGCCCACTGGAGGTCCTCGCGGAAGTGCTTATCGTCGAAGCACACGTAGTCAAAGCCCAGGCTGTTAAGCCGCTGCCGGGCGTAGTCGTAGCCCAGCAGGGTGGGATTTAACTTGATGTAGGTGTTCAGGCCCTTCTCCTCGATCAGGTAGGTGGCGATGCGCTCGATCTCGTCCGGGGGACAGCCGTGCAGCGTGGACTCCGTGATGGAGCGCGATATGCGGGGGCTGATGCCGCGGATGTAGGCTGCGTCCACGTTTTTGAACTGATCGACATTGGAGAGCGCCCAGTCGATGCACGACCGGAAGACCGGGCTGTCCTTCGCGTCGATCAGGCCGTCGATGAAGGCGTTGATCTTCTCTGATTTGATGCCCGCGAGGTCGTAGCCCACGGACATGTTGAACACGAAGGCGTCCGGGTCGCCCAGACCGTATTCCCGCGCCAGCAGCTTGCAGGCCACCCAGGCCTTGACGTACTCGGCGTAGGCCTCGTGGACGTAGAGCTCGGTGGACCACTCGCAGTTGTAGCACTCGTCGTCGGCGAGTATGCAGGGCTTGTTCACGCAGGCCGCCAGCTCCGGGCCGTCCATGACCTGCACCGTCTTGAGCTCGAAGAACCGCGCCCCGGCGGCGTAGGCGGCGACGATATTCTGCGCCAGCTGCGTGTTCGGCCCGGCGGCGGGGCCGAAGGGCGCCTCGATTTTCTCCTCGAAGATCGGCAGGGCCTGTCCGTTGTCGTGCCGGACGGGATCGGACACGCCGAACACGCTGCCGTTTAAGCGGTATTCCGCCAGTATCCAGTTCATCAGATGCCCAAAGGCGATCGGGCGCATGATATCGCTCATGGAATGCTCCTTTCATTGCAATCGTTCAGCCGGTTGGGCGATGGGGGCATCGCCCCTACGGTTGCGCGTTGTCAATAGGTCCTGTGGTTCAGCGCGCCCCACAGCGCTTTGCTCTGCTCCAGCGTCCAGGCGTTGATGCGGTCCTCGTCGATGTCCACGAACCGGCGGTCGTGGTACAGCAGGCGGCCGTTGATGACGGTGGTCGAGCAGTTGCGGCCGTTCATGCCGAAGAGCATGTGGCCGTCGATGTTCTCGTTGCTGAAGGGCGTGAAGGGCTTATAGTCCATCACGATGACGTCCGCCGCCGCGCCCTCCTTGAGGATGCCGAGGGGCACGCCGAAGTACTTCTCGGCGATCACGCGATTATTGACGAACTGCATCGTCACGTCCTCGCCCCAGGCAACGTTGGGCAGCGCGGCGTTGTGGCGCTGTATGATGAGGAACACCTTCATGCTCTCCAGCATGTCGTGGGTGTAGGCGTCGGTGCCCATGCCCACGGTGATGCCCTTCTTCATCATCTGCAACACCGGCGCGCAGCCCACGGCGTTGCCCATGTTGGACTCGGGGTTGTTGACCACCATGGTGCCGGTCTCCTTGATGATGTCCATCTCGGCGGGGCTGACGTGGATGCAGTGGCCAAGGAGCGTCCGCTCGCCCAGGATGCCGTTGTACAAAAGCCGGTTCACCGGGCGGCAGCCGTAGTTGCGCAGGCTGTCGTAGACGTCGTTCATGCCCTCGGCCACGTGGATGTGGAAGCCGGTCATGCCGTCGTTGGCCTTCACCATCTCTTCAAAGGTCTTGTCGGAAATCGTGAACAGCGCGTGGCCGCCGAACATGGCCTTGATCATGGGGTCGTCGGCCTTTATCGCCCAACGGGCGAAGTCGGCGTTTTCCTGGATGCCCTGTCGGGTCTTCTCCGCGCCGTCGCGCTCCGACACCTCGTAGCACAGGCAGGCGCGCATGCCCAGCTCCTGCGCCACGTCTTTGATGGCGAACAGGGAGCCGGGGATCTCGCCGAAGCTGGCGTGATGGTCGAATATCGTGGTCACGCCGTTGCGGATGCAGTCGAGTATGGTGGCGTAGGCCGAGGCACGGGTGCCGTCGAGTGTGAGCTTCCGGTCGATGGCCCACCACATGCCCTCCAGCACCTCCAGGAAGTTCGTGGGGTTGTTGCCCTCGATGGCCAGCCCCCGGGCCAGCCCGGAGTAGATGTGCGTGTGGGCGTTGATGAGGCCGGGCATGATGACGTTGCCCCGCGCGTCCACAAACTGCGCGCCGGGGCAGGCTTTCTTCATGGCGTCGGTCTCGCCCACGGCGACGATCTTCGCGCCCTCCGTGACCACCGCGCCGTCTTTAAGATAAGGCCGGTCCGGGTCGCGGGTAATGACCTGTCCGTTGCCGATCAATAACATGGAATCACTCCTTTGATGGGGAAAATGAGCGCTGTGAATACAAGGTCGGCTATTCCTGTTCCCTGTTCCCTGTTCCCTGTTCCCTCTGCCTGGCCTCAAGCCGTTTGAGCATGGTCTTCTTCACCGCGCGGAAGATGTTTTCGTACCCGGTGCAGCGGCACAGGTGGCCGGACATGCGGATGCGGATCTCCTCGTCGGATAAGAGCCGACCCTCGTTCAATATCTCCACCGCGCTCATGATGGCCCCGGGCGTGCAGAAGCCGCACTGTACGGCGGCCTCGTCGATGAACGCCTGCTGGATATCGGAGATCTCCCCGCCCGGGCCCTCGAGGCCCTCCAGCGTCAGTATGTCCTTGCCGTCGGCCCACACCGCCAGGTAGATGCAGGAGTTGAAGCACTCGCCGTCGATGATCACATTGCACGCCCCGCACTCGCCGACCTCGCAGCCCTTCTTGACGCTGGTCAGCCGGAAGTCGTTGCGCAGCAGGTCCGTCAGCGACGCGCGCACGTCCACCATGACCTCGCGCGCCCTGCCGTTGACGGTACAGTGGATCAGCTTGTACTGCTTACCCATCGATCACACCTCCCGCCCGTTCAATGGATTCCGTCAGCGCCCGCTTCGCCAGTTCCACCGCGATGTGCTCGCGGAAGGCCTTGGCGGCGCGCCAGCTGTCGCGGGGATGGATGTCGTCAAGCACCGCCCGGGCGAAGGCGTCCACGGTCTCGCGGCACACCGCCCTGCCCCGGGCCATCGCCTCCGCCGACGGCGCCCGCATGGGTACCGGCCCGGCCACGCCGTAGGCGACGCGGGCGTCGATGATCGTCCGTTTGTCTTCGGACAGCTTGGCGTTCACGGAGCAGCCCAGGTTGGCGATGTCCATGGCCTCGCGCATGGCGTACTTGATGTAGCGGCCGTAATAGCCCTCGTAGGCCGCCTTCGGGATGAGTATGGCGGTCTGGAGCTCCGCGGGCTTTAAGTCGACCACGCCCGCCTTAATGTAGAAGTCCCGTATCGGCAGCCGCCGCACGCCCTCGGGGCCATGAAGCTCCACGATGGCGTCCCAGGCCATCAGCGTGGAGGCGGAGTCGGCGCTGGTGACGCCGTTGCAGGTGTTGCCGCCGATGGTGCCGATGTTTCTAATCTGCGGCCCGCCCACCAGGCTGACCGCCTCGCCCAGCACGGGAATTTTCTCTTGGATGATGGGCGACGCCGCGATGTGGGAAAACGACGTCAGCGAGCCGATGCGGATGGCTTGATCCTCGTCGTAGCATACGCCCCGCATTTCGTCAATGCCGAAGATGCTCACCAGCTCCGCCCCGGCGCGGCGGCCCTCCCGAATCTGCACCAGCACGTCGCTGCCGCCGGCGATGATCTGCGCCTTGGGATGCTCCTGCAACAGCCGGATGGCATCCTGTACGCTTTCCGCCTCATAGAGCGCTTTTATGTCGTACATGGAGGCACCTGCCTTTCGTCATGGATCAGTCCCGCCTCGGTAAAGGCGCGGAACAGGTTGTGGGGGTTGGCCGGGGCGGTCTTCACGCCCACGCCGGTGGCGTGGAGTATGGCGTTCCGGATCGCCGGGGCGGGGGAGCAGGCCGGGGGCTCGCCCAGGCCCTTGGTGCCGAAGGCGCTGGTGGGCTCGGGGTTTTCCACGAACTCCGCCACGAGCCGCGGATGGTCCAGCATGGTGGGCAGCTTGTAGTCCAGCAGGTTGTTGTTGAGGGGGCGGCCCGTCTTTTCGTCGAACATCAGCTTTTCGGACATGCCGAAGCCGATGCCCATGCTCATGCCGCCGTGCACCTGCGCCTCCGCCAGCGCAGGGTTGATGAGCTTGCCGGCGTCGTGGCAGTTGACGATGTTTAAGAGCTTCACCTTGCACAGGGGGATGTCCACCTCCACCTCGGCGATGGTGCAGCCGAAGGAGTAGGCGTTGGACTTGATCTGGTAGGTGCTCTCCGCCGCGATGTGGCGGCTGTCGGTCAGGCTGTAGAGCGCCTCCTCCGCCAGCGCGGCCAGGCTCATCAGCACGCGGCCGTCGGTGGTGCGCACGATGTTGCCGTCCACGATGTCCAGGTTGAACACCGGCATGCGGGTCAGCTTGTGGGCGTAGTCCAGTATGCGCTCCTTCAGCAGAAGGCCCGTCTGGCGGATGGAGAAGCCCGCGATGTAGGTCTGCCGGGAGGCGTAGGCGCTGGTGCCGAAGGGGGTGACGTCGGTGTCCTGGCAGGACACCACGTGCACCTTCTCAAGCGGCACGCCCACCACGTCGGCGGCCATCTGGGCAAAGGCCGTGTCCGCGCCCTGGCCGATCTCGGTCTCGGCGAGCTGCACCTGGAAGGAGCCGTCCTGGTTCAATACCATGCGGCAGGAGGAGGACTCCAGCGATATGGGCCACACCGCCGTGTTGTACCAGAAAACGGCCACGCCGATGCCCCGGCGCACGTCGCCGGTCTGGTTCTGGTATTCCCTGTACTTGCCCTCGTAGTCGATGGCGGCCATGGCCTTATCCAGGCACTGGTTGAAGGAATCGAAGTACATCTCGTTCTTCGAGAAGCCGTCCACGTAGCCCACGGGCATCAGGTTTTTGCGGCGGAAGGCGACGGGGTCCGCGCCGATGCTGGCGCAGACGTCCTCGGTGTGGCACTCCACGGCCCACATGGCCTGCGGGATGCCGTAGCCGCGCATGGCCCCGGCCACCGGCTTGTTGGTGAACACGGTGTAGGCGTCCACCTCCACGTTGTCGCAGGGGTAGAGCTGCGGGAACGCGCCCGCGCCCTTGGCGCAGATCGAATGGCCGTGGGAGGCGTAGGCGCCCTGGTCGGAGAAGCTCTCCAGCTTGCGGGCGGCGTAGGTGCCGTCGGGGCGCACCCAGGAGACGATGTGGTTGCGGATGGAGTGGCGCGTGCGGTTGCACACGAAGGTCTCTTCCCGGGGCACGTCCAGCTTCACAAGGTGCCCGCCCACCTGGAGGCTCAGCCAGGCGCACAGCGGCTCGTAGAGTATGTCCTGCTTGTTGCCGAAGCCGCCGCCCACGTAGGGCTTGATGACCCGCACACGGCCCCAGTCGATGCCCAGGGCCTGGCCCACGACGCGCCGGACGATGTGCGGGATCTGGGTGGAGGTGACCACCTTGATCCGGTCGCCCTCCGCCTCGGCGTAGCAGATGAAGTTTTCGATGTGGCAGTGCTGCACCACCGGCGTCTCATACCAGCCCTCGACCTTTGTAAGCCCGGGCTCCCGGATGGCCTTTTCGTAGTCCCCCAGCCTGATCTGCGTGTGCTTTAAGATGTTGTTGGGGTACTTCTCATGAAGCTGCGGCGCGCCGTCCGCCATGGCCTTTTGCACGTCCAGCACGAAGGGGTATGCCTCGTACTCCACGCGGATCAGCTTGAGGGCCTGGGCGGCGGCGACCTCGTCCTCGGCCACCACGGCGGCGACGTCGTCCCCGTAGAAGCGCACCCGGTCCGTCAGGATCAGGCGGTCGGCCACGTCCTGGTGGGACGGGTCCGTGGACCACGGATGCCCCGCCGTGGGGAAGTAGTGCTTTTCCTTCAGGTCGAAGCAGGTGAGTATCCGGATGACGCCGGGCACCTTTTCGGCCTCGGAGGTGTCGATGGAAACGACCCTGCCGTTGGCGACGGTGGCGTGCAGTATCCGGGCGACGTAGGCCCCCCGGTCGCACAGGTCGTCGGTGTACCTGGCGCGCCCGGTCACCTTGTCAAAGGCGTCCACGCGCCTGACGCGCTGTCCCGCATACACGGGCGATCCCCCCTTTTTATATCACTCTGATTCCATCAACAAACTTCATCACGATGCCGCTTCGGTCAAGCTCCCAGTAAAACGCGCGCTCGAGGCGCTCGGCGACGGAGAGGTCGCGGGCACGGGGCTCGGCGGAATCGTCCAGCACGACGGCGTCGAAGGCGCTGCCGTCCTCGAAGCTGCCGGTGTTGCCGAAGAAGCTCCCGCCGCCCTTGGTGGCCAGGAAGAGGGCCTCGGGGAAGGTCAGCGGCTTCGCCTCCTTATCCACGTACCGCCAGTACATCTTGGACACCTGGATACAGTCGGTCACCGCGCGGAACATGGAGATGGAGCTGCCCCCGGCCACGTCGGTGCCCAGGCCCATGCGCAGGCCCGCCTCCATGTAGCGGCGGACCGGGGCGATGCCCGAGGCGATGTTCATGTTGGAGGACGGGCAGTGGGCCACCCACACGCCGTTGTCCCGCATGCGCTGGACCTCCGCGTCGGTCGAGTAGACGCAGTGGGCCATCACGGTGCGGCTGTCCCGGCCGAACAGGCCGAAGCGGTCGTAGGCGTCGCCATAGAAAGCAGCGTCCGGGGTGAGCTCCCGGACGAACGCCACCTCGTCGGGGTTCTCCGACAGGTGGGACTGCACCGGCAGGTCGTACTCCCGGCGAATTTTCCCCAGCTTTTCCATCAGCGCGTCCGTGCAGCTCGGCACGAAGCGTGGGGTGACGATGGGCTCGGTGCGCCTGTAGCCGCGCCTGAGGCACGCCTCGATGAACCGCCGGGTGTCCGCCGCCGCCTGCTCGGGGCTTGGCTCCATCAGGTCGGCGGGGGCGTTGCGGTCCATGTTCACCTTGCCCACCAGGGTGACGAGCCCGCTGCGTTCCATCAGGTCCATCAGCGTCAGTGTGGCGTCGGCGTGCATCGTGCCGAAGATCACAGCCCGCGTGGTCGCGCCCTCTTTGAGCTTCCGCGCGAAGATGCCATATGCCCTTTCGGCATAGGCGGCGTCGGCGTAGCGCGTCTCCTCCGGGAAGGCGATCTGAAACAGCCAGTCCAACAGCTCACAGTCCATCCCCGTGCCGCAGAAGGCGTACTGGGGCGCGTGGGTGTGCAGGTCCACCAGGCCGGGCAGGATCAGCCGGTCGCCGCAGTCGACGACCTCCAGTCCGGCGAAGCGCTCCGGCACGGCGTCGAACGCGCCGCGGCAGACGCCGCCCTCACACACCGCGAACCCCTGCGCCAGCGTCTCCAGGCGGTCCGGCGCGGGGGTGTGGCAGATGTTGCCCTTCAATA
>CADASI010000017.1 GCA_902790525.1 uncultured Eubacteriales bacterium | reverse complement strand
ACTTCTTCCTTGTTTGTTTCGCAGCTACAATTAGAAGTCTTTCATGCTCCTTTTGTCTATCGCGTTTCTGTCAATCCCACAACTTTCCGTGAAGAACCCCTTTTTTATTATGCCTGCGTTCCGTCCAGTATCTTCAAAGAGAGCATCAGGTACAGACGCCGCCAGGGGTCGTCGAGGTTGAGGGTCACCAGGCTCTCGATCTTGCGCAGGCGGTACAGAAGCGTGGTGCGGTGGATGATGAGCCGCTCGGACGCGCGGGGGATGTTGCGCTCCTCCAGCAGGAACACCCGCAGGGTGTCGAAGTACTGGGTGTCGTGCGCGGCGTCGTACTCCCTCAGCACCGTGAGCTCCGGCGCGATGACGTGCCGCGGCCGCAGCGGGGGCTGCAGGCTGTTGAGCAACAGCGCCGGGATGCAGTCCGAGAACAGCATGATCCACTTGTCGCCCCGCAGCTCGTAGGCCCGGTTCAGCGCCTGCCGGGCCTCCACCCAGGCGACGTGCCACTCCTGCAGGCCGTCCACGGGGGAGGACATGCCGGCGTAGAGGCAGTAGTCGCGGCACAGCGGGGCCAGCGTGTGGCGGATCATGGCGAGGCTCATGGGGTCGAGAGTCAGGTTCAGAAGCACGCACTGCTCCCGCTCGTTGAACATGATGTAGCCCCGGGGGAAGGCCTGGAACAGTCCGCTGTGCAGCGCGTGGTCCAGTATGGCGCTGCCCTCGTCCCGCTGCTCGCGCAGGCGGACGCACACCACCCGGTCCCGGGGGTTCCAGTGCAGCGAGTTCATCAGCCGGGTGATCTCGTCGGCCTCGGGCTGGCGGCCGGAGAGCACGTCGAACACGATGTCGTCCATGCCGCGGTGGGGGCGGTCGACGCCCAGCTGCTTGCGGTCCAGCAGGGCCATGATGCGCTGGGCCAGCACCTGGGCCACCATGAAGTCGGCATGCCGGAAGGTCCGGCGGTACTGCACCACCAGCAGACGCCCGCGGTACACGTCGCCCGCCCACAGGTTTACGTAAAGCCAGGGCGGCTGGCCCGGGGTGCCGGTCCAGATTCGGGGCGAGCGGTGGGCGTAGGTCTCCAGGTACTCCGCGTCGTTGGTGAAGTCCTCCACGATGATCCGCGGCAAAAACTCCCGCTCCGAGCTCATGATGGTGTCCGGCGGCAGCACCTTATCCAACTCCCGGGAGCGGGCGATCATCACGAACCAGTCGTCGTGGACGCACACGGGATTGCCCAGCAGCGCCGCCCCCGCCTCGCACAGCGCGGCGAGGGGCACGTTCTGGTAGACCAGCTCATCCAGCCGCTGCTCCCAGAGCCTTAGACGGTCGAACAGCGCCCCCAGCGCCTCCATCAGCGAAAATACGTCCGCCCCCGGACAGCGCAGGCAGGCCGCGCCCGCCACCCGCGCCGGGCACACGCAGGCGCACCCCGGCGGGAAGCGCCCGGCGTCCTCCGGCCGGACGAGGTATATTAGCCGCGCCGAGGCGTCCGCCTGCCCGGTGAACAGCGCCGCGCCGCGGAAGCGCTCGTCGTCGGCGGGGCCCTCGACGCGGCATTCGATGCCCCTCTCCGCGAGCGCCTCCGCGAGCATCTCCAGATTCGGTTCCATGTGCATGAGCCTGTCGTTTGCCATTGTCACGCCCTCCCATGACACTATTTTATCCTCAAAAATGCGGATTGTAAAGCGCGTTATTTCATAAAGTGTGGAAAATTTGGCGGCGATTCTCAAAAGAATTGACAGATTTGACCGGAAATGATAGTATTTTCACAGGGATATTGTACAAAAACCGCGCCGTGACAGATGCGTATTTTTGTGCAACGAGGAGCGAAGAATAATCTGACGAGAAGGAGGTCAAATCGATATGCTGACGGCGAAAGAGAATATGCGCCAGGTCATACTGGGCGGCAAGCCGGATCGCTTCGTCAACCAGTACGAGGCCGTCGCGCTGCTGTTCCATCCGTTCCTGCTGTCGTCGCCGCTTCTGAAAAAGGGCGACATGAACGTGGTGAACGCCTGGGGCGTCACCAATTCCTTCCCGGGCAACACCCCCGGCGCCTTCCCGGTGCACACGCCGGACAAGATCGTGGTGAAGGACATCGAGCACTGGCGGGACTACGTGCACGCGCCGAGCCTCAAGTTCCCGGATGAGCTGTGGAACGTGTGCAAGGACATGTACGCCGCCGTGGACGGCAACAAGGCCTTCAAGGCCACCTTTGTGGCCCCCGGCCTGTTTGAGCAGAGCCACCACCTGTGCTCCATGGAAGAGGCGCTGATGAACTACATGGAGTACCCGGATGAGATGCACGATCTCATCAAGTACCTGACCGACTGGGAGCTGGAGATGGCCGAGGGCATCTGCGCCAACCTGCACCCGGACGCCATCTTCCACCACGACGACTTCGGGTCCGAGCGCAACTCCTTCCTGCGGCCCACCGTGTTCGAGGACTTCTTCCTGGACGCCTACAAGCAGATCTACGGCTACTACAAGAGCCACGGCGTGGAGTTCATCATCCACCACTCCGACAGCTACTGCGCCAACATCGTGCCGATCATGATCGAGATGGGCATCGACGTGTGGCAGGGCTGCATGCACTCCAACAACGTGCCGGAGCTGATCAGGCAGTACGGCGGCAAGATGACCTTCATGGGCGAGATCGACAACAAGCAGGTGGACTTCGACGGCTGGACCTACGCCGACTGCGAGAAGGCCGCGCTGAACGCCATCAACACCTGCGGGTCCGTCGCCGACGGCAAGTACTTCATACCGTGCATCTCCCAGGGCGGCCCCGGCTCCCTGTACGAGGGCACCTACAAGGGCATCTGGGACGCCATCGACAAGTACAACTGCGAGAAGTTCGGCTTTAAGCAGGAGGACATCGAGGCCGCGCGCCTGCCCATCACAATCATGTTCTGACAAACCATTGACGTGGTAATATGAAAGGAGTATAATCACTATGAGCCTTCAGAATGTCAACGATCTGGTAACCCGTGGCAAGGCCAAGCTGGTGCCCGCCGCCGTGCAGGAGACCCTGGACGAGGGCATCGCCGCAACCGAAATCCTCGACACCATGATTGCCGCGATGGACGTGGTGGGCGAGAAGTTCAAGAACAACGAGATCTTCGTGCCGGAGATGCTGATCTCCGCCAAGGCCATGAAGAAGGGCGTTGAGGTTTTGAAGCCCCACCTGGCCAGCGGTGAAGTGGGCAGCATGGGCAAGATGATCATGGGCACCGTGGCGGGCGACCTGCACGACATCGGCAAGAACCTGGTCATCATGATGATCGAGTCCGCCGGCTTCGAGGTCATCGACCTGGGCGTTGACGTGCCGCTGGAGAAGTTCATCTCCACCTATGAGGAGAATCCCGACACCAAGATCATCGGCTGCTCCGCGCTGCTGACCACCACCATGCCCGCCCTGGCGGACACCGTGGCCGCCATCAACGCCGCACCGTGGCGCAGCAAGGTCAAGGTCATGGTGGGCGGCGCGCCCATCACCCAGGAGTTCGCGGACAAGATCGGCGCGGATTGCTATACCCCCGACGCCGCCTCCGCCGCCAAGGCCGCCAAGGAGCTGGTGAGCTGACCCCTTTGACCAAATGATTGCAGATCGGGAAATATCCCGGTCTGCAATTTTTATGATGAGGAGAGAAATTATGGATTACGAAAAACTGGCTGAACTGGCCGAAAAGTGCGGCTTCACCGCCTGGGCGCCGCTGGACGTGTCCACGCTGGAGGTCAAGCAGGCGGTGCGCGACATGTGCGCCGACGCGGCACGCTGGAGGAATGCGCCGCGAGGCTCAAGAAGTACAGCCGCGGCATACTGGTGCAGACCTGCGGCGACGTGGAGGACGGCTTCGACTTCGAGGGCATGATGGAGATCGAGGCCGACCACAAGGCCCATTTGCAGGAGATGTACGCCACCCTCCGCGCTACGGGGGAGGACGTGCTCGCGCTGGGGGCGGGCTGCTGCACCCAGTGCAGGGAGTGCGCCTATCCCGACGCGCCCTGCCGCTTCCCGGAGAAGGCCGTCGCCTCCATGGAGGCCTACGGGCTTTTAGTGCTGGAGGTGTGCAAGGCCAACGGGCTTAAGTATTATTACGGGTCGGACAAGATGGCGTACAACAGTTGCTTCCTGCTGTAAATGATTACAGATTGCCGCGGAGAAAATCCACGACGAGGCAGATGGCCTCGCGGATCATGTAGTGGAACTTGGTGTGGCCGGTGTACATCGCCGCGATGCCGTGCACGTTTTTGAGCCCTGCCTTTCGGGCGATGCGGGTGGCGCGGTACACGTGGTAGTTGTTGGTGATGAGGCCGGTGGGGGCGTCGGGATCGTCCATCAGCGCCATGGAGAAGCGTATGTTCTCCATGGTGGAGGTGGATTTGTCCTCCACGATTATGCGGTCCGCGTCCACGCCGCGCCTGATGAGCTCCTCACGGATGCACTCAGCCTCGCTCATGGGCTCGTCGGGGCCCTGGCCGCCGGAGGCGATGATCACGGCGTCGGGATGGTCGCCCAGGCAGGCCATTACCGCGTTCAGCCGCCGGGTGAGGGCGGGGCTGGGGCCGTCCGGGTCCACCCGCGCGCCCAGCACGATCAGGTAGTCCATGTCGGCGGGGGCGACGGCGTGCAGTCCGGAGATCACCAGGCACTCCAGCGCCAGTATGCCCGCCAGTCCCACGCACAGGCAGGCGCGCCAGGCGACGTGCACCCAGCGGGGGATGGCCTTGCTGTCGCACAGCAGTCCGCAGACGATCAGCACCGCGCCGATGGCGGGCCACATGCCGCTCATGGACAGTCCCAGCCGGGAGGCGCGCCACAGCACGAAGTAGTAGGCGATGGCGGCGATGCCAAGGACGATGTAGGCGATTTTCAGCAGCTTTTTCATGATTGACCTCGGTCGGAGATTTCGTTGAGCGACAGGCTGCGCGTGTGCCCGATCATGCGCCACTGTGGCGGCGGGGTCAGGCAGGCGTAGAGGTTGATGGGCATCCAGCTGAACAGGAACAGCGGAAACAGCAGTATCGTGGGCAGCGCTTCGCGGCACAGCCGGCCCTCGCCCCGCACCACCAGCAGCGCCGCGACGGCGCAGGCGGTCCACAGCGTGGCCACGTAGGCGACGCCGAAGGCCAACATGCCCGGCAGGTGATCCGCCAGCAGGGGCCAGAACCGCACGGCCGACAATATGACGGACAGAAGCCCCACGTAGTTCATCAGGTTACCCAGGAACAGAAGGCCGATGTCGAGGCTGCACGGCGTGCCCTTTTTCAGAAGCCGCAGGCTGTAGCGGCGCATGCACTGGAGCGCGCCCGCCGTCCAGCGCCGGCGCTGTATGGCCGAATCCCTGAGGCGGATGGGCTGCTCGTCGTACACCCGGGCCTCGGGCATCCAGCCGATCTTCGCGTCGTTCAGCGCGCACAGGCCGGTGAACTCCAGGTCCTCGGTAAGGGTGCGGGTGTCCCAGTCCAGCCGGCGCACCAGCGCGTCGGTGACCATGAAGCCGGTGCCGTTCAGGTGGCAGTTGAGGCCCAGCCGGGCGCGGCTCTCGTTGAACACACGGCTCATGAACCAGTAGAACACAGAGGTGCCGCCGGAGATCCAGCTGTCGAAGGGGTTTTTGCTGTCGCGGAAGCCCTGGGCGACGTCATAGCCCGCATGCACCGCGCGGTTGACATGGCTAAAGAAGTCCGGGTGGACCACGTTGTCCGCGTCGAACACGCAGTAGGCGTCGTATTGGCCCGTAGCGGAGAGCTGTGAGAAGGCCTGCCGCAGCACGTCGCCCTTGCGGGTGACCGGCCCCGTGCAGGGCAGTATCCTTGCCCCGGCGCGCAGGGCGACGGCCTCGGTGTCGTCGTCGCAGTTGTTGGGGACGACGTAGACGTCGAACAGAGAGCGGGGATAGCGCTGTTCCAGCAGCGATTTCACCAGGTTCGGCACCACCGCGGCCTCGTTGCGGGCGGGGATGATCGCCGCGATGCGCGCGACGGGTTCCGCGTCGGGCAGGCGGTAGCGCCGCCCCGACAGAAAGCCGCCCAGGCTGGTGATCACAAAATAGACGCCGAACAGCAGCCCGACGAGGCCGAAGAAGGTCAGTAAAACAGTCATTTCTTGATTTATCCTCTCAAAACGGCGCGGCGCGCGCATAAAACCCGACAAACAATACCATTATAGGGGTATGGGGGAACGCCGCGCAACCCGGGACCGGTTAAATATACACGCGTGCATACATTCCGCCACACAAAACTTCACATGATTTAACATAGTGAATGATAAAAGGGGCGGAATGTAACCGTACCGGTAACCTGGGAAAAGTAGAATATAGACGAAAACGTGAAGTTGATCACGGTTGTGAAGGGGGATGCGCTATGCTAACCATTGATGCGCTGGACGCTTATGGCGCGGATACGCGGGCGGGATTGGCGCGATGCCTGAACAATGAGCGGTTCTACCTCGGCCTGGTGGAGATGCTGATGAACGACGCGCGCTTCGACACGCTGTGCGCGGCGGTGGAGAACATGGACAGCCTCGTGGCGCTGCACACGGCCTATGCCCTGTCGGAGACGGCCTCCAGCCTGGCGCTCAGGCCGCTGGCGCAGCAGTTCGAGCAGATGATACTGTGCCTCCAGCTCCAGGGCGATGGCGCCGTGCTCGAAAAGCAGCTCAGGATCATCAAGGCAGGCATGGAAAAGCTCAGAATGATCGATTTGACATAATGACATAATGACAAGACGACCGTGCCGCGCGGCACGGTCGTTTTCAATGGGGGATGTCGAGCATGTCGAGCAGGCGGACGAAGGTGTCCTGGCCGTCGAGACAGGTGTCGATCAGCCAGCCCTTATCGCGCGTCCACTCGGAAAGTCCCCGATAATAGTACAGCTTCTTTGAATCCTCGATGATGAACGGTATGATGTTGTGCCGCAGGCATTCCTTCAACGCCACCAGGCGGCCGACACGGCCGTTTCCGTCCTGAAACGGATGGATGCGCTCAAATTCGGCATGAAGGGCGATGATGTCCTCGATGGTGACCTCGGGCGTGGCGTTGTACCGGCGCAACAGCGCCTTCATTCGCTCCGGCACATCCTTCGGCTTGACCGTTTCGCGCCCGCCCACCAGGTTGGCGCGCTTTTTATACTCGCCGATGGCGAACCATGGAAGCCGCGCGTCCCGGGTATCGCGCTTGAGGATGAAATGCAGGCGCTTGATGATCGCCTCGCTCAGCGCTTCCTCGGCGACGTCGATGACGTAGTCGATGGCGCGGAAGTGGTGGACGGTCTCGAGGATGTCGTCCACCGGAATGCCGTCCCCGGCGTCGATGGTGTTGGTCTCAAAGATCAGCCGCGTCTGGTTCTCCGTGAGCGCGCTGCCCTCGATGTGGTTGGAGTTGTAAGTCATGCGGACCTGCAACTCGTGATAGAGGCCGCCGGAGATCCCAGCGCTCTTCTCATCCCGTAAAAGCTGCAGGATGGGGTTGTCGGAGATTTCTTTAAAGAGGGCGTCCGGGTCAACGCCCAGATAATCGGCAATCTTCTTAATCGTGCGGCTCGACAGCCGCTCGCCCCTGGCGATCTTCGCCATGGTTCTGGAGGAAATGCCGAGGGCGTTTGCCAGGCCGGTCTTTGTCAGCTCACTGTCCCGAAGCGCCTGATTCAATCCGTCATAGGAAATCACTGTGCGTCCTCCTTTCGCGAAACCTTTACTTATTATATCATGGAATGATGAAAAAGTAAAGGTCCGCTGAGTGAACGGGTAAAACAAAAGAGCCGCCGGGAAACCGGCGGCTCCGCATTTGTCCTGCAAATCAGTCGCGGGAGAGGATGGTCTTCTCGGTGTCGACGTCGAAGAAGTGGAGGCGATTGACGTCGAAGCCCACCTTGATGTGATCGCCGGACCGGGAGGAGGTGCGGGGATCGACGCGGGCGACGAAGTTCTCGTCCTTGCCGCTGGTGGTGAGGTACAGGTAGGTCTCGGAGCCCATCAGCTCGATCAGCTCGACGCCCACGTCGATGCAGGCATCGGGGTAGGTGGAGGTGAACTCGGAGGAGTCGTTGATGTTCTCGGGACGGATGCCCAGGTAGACCTCCTTGCCGATGTAATCGCCGGTCATGCGCTGCACCTTGCCCTCGGGCACCTTGATGGCGTTGTCGCCGAACAGGGCCCACACGCCGTCGGGGCGCTTCTCGAGCTTGGAGCGGAAGATGTTCATCTGGGGCATGCCGATGAAGCCGGCGACGAACAGGTTGGCGGGATAGTCGTACAGGTTCTGCGGGGAGTCGACCTGCTGGATGAAGCCGTCCTTCATGACCACGATGCGGGTGCCCATCGTCATGGCCTCGGTCTGGTCGTGGGTAACATAGATGAAGGTGGTCTGCAGGCGCTTGTGCAGCTTGGTGATCTCGGACCTCATCTGCACGCGCAGCTTGGCGTCCAGGTTGGACAGAGGCTCGTCCATCAGGAAGACCTTCGGCTCGCGCACGATGGCGCGGCCCAGCGCGACGCGCTGGCGCTGGCCGCCGGACAGCGCGGCGGGCTTGCGGTTGAGATACTGCTCGATGCTCAGTATGGCGGCGGCCTCCTTGACGCGGCGGTCGATTTCGTCCTTGGGCATCTTCCGAAGCTTCAGGCCGAAGGCCATGTTGTCATAGACCGTCATGTGGGGATACAGAGCGTAGCTCTGGAACACCATCGCAATATCGCGATCCTTCGGCGGCACATGGTTGACCAGCTTGTCGTCGATGTACAGTTCGCCCTTGGAGATATCCTCCAGACCGGCGACCATGCGCAGGGTGGTGGACTTGCCGCAGCCGGACGGGCCGACCAGTATGATAAACTCCTTGTCCTCGATTTCAAGGTTGAAATCGGTGACCGCGGTGACGTCGCCGGGGTAAATCTTGTAGATATTGCGAAGAGACAGACTTGCCATACATATTCCTCCCTTGGTTATTTGTATAGTGCTATTATAGCAGACCGTGACATTTTTGTGAATGGTTCGATTCAACAAAAAGCCGAGGCCCTTTTTCTACGCGCTGGCAGAGTAGACAAAAACCGAACGTTCGCTTGCGGCAAAATGACAATATAGATTATAAACCTTTCTGCCCATAATACGCATTCGGCCCGTGCTTGCGCAGGAAGTGCTTGTCGGAGACGTGGTTAGGCAGGGCGGTGAGGGCGGGGTTCAGCTGGAGGGACCACAGGCCCATCTTCGCGACCTCCTCCAGCACCACTAGACGGACTGCGCGCCGTCCTTGCCCCAGGTGAAGGGGCCGTGGCCGCGGGTGAGCACCGCGGGGGTGTGCACGGGGTTGATGCCCTCGAAGGCCTCGATGATCACCTTGCCGGTGTTGGCCTCGTAGGCCGCCTCGGTTTCCTCGGGGGTCAGGAAACGGGTCAGCGGGATGTCGCCGTGGAAGTAGTCGGCGTGGGTGGTGCCGAAGCAGGGGATGGCGCGCCCCGCTTGGGCCCAGGCCACGGCGTAGGGGGAGTGGGTGTGGGTCACGCCGCCGATGTCTTTAAACGCCCGGTACAGCGCCAGGTGGGTGGGGGCGTCGGAAGAGGGGTTCAGGTCGCTGTCCACGACCTTGCCGGATTCAAGGTCCATCAGCACGATCATGTCCGGGGTCAGCTTTTCGTAGGGCACGCCGCTGGGCTTGATGGCCACGATGCCCTTCTCGCGGTCGATCTCGGAGACGTTGCCCCAGGTGTAGATCACCAGGTTGCGGCGGTAGAGCTCCATGTTGGCCTCGTAGACCCGTTGCTTCAATACTTTCATGTGATTGCCTCCCGAATAATGTATTTTTCTGTCATCAGTATACCATCAACCGCTTTTCTCTGCAACCGTCGCGGGGGCAAAACCCTATACATTTTTACAATAAAAGCAACAAAATAGAATTTCATTTTGCGCGAGGATGTATTATAATAGATAGTGAGGCATTGTGTTTTGGGCGCAGGGCGCCTTTTCACGGCATACGGAGGTGGAGACATGATACAGCTTCGGGAGTTCCTGTTATCCATCGGGTCGCTGTTTGCCAACTTGTTCCAGCATCCGGACTGGCGCAACATGGCGGATGTGCTGATACTGACGCTTCTGATCTATCAGGTCATCAAGCTGGTCATGCACACCCGCTCCAGTTCGCTGTTCAAGGGCATCGCGGTGGTGCTGGTGATGGCGTGGCTGGCCAACGCGCTGCACCTGAGCGCGGTGAGCTGGCTATTGACGCAGATCATCAGCATGGGACTCCTGTTCATCGTGATACTGTTCCAGCCGGAGTTCCGGCGCGGCCTGGAGCAGATCGGCCGGTCGCGGATGATGCGGCGGCTGATCGGCCTGCCGAGCAAGCAGAACCCGGAGCGCGTGGAGGAGAACGTGGCGGAGATCGTGCGGGCGATGAGCAACATGTCCCGCAAGCGCATCGGCGCCTTGATCGTGGTGGAGCGCCACACCGGCCTGGGGGACGTGATCGAGTCCGGCACCCGGGTGGACGCCCAGATCTCCCAGCCGCTGATCGAGAATATCTTCGAGCCCAACACCCCCCTGCACGACGGGGCGATGGTGATCCGCAACCGCCGCATCGAGGCGGCCGCCTGCATACTGCCGCTGTCGCAGGACATCACCATCAGCCGGGACCTGGGCACCCGCCATCGCGCGGCCATCGGCATCACCGAGACCACCGACGCCGTGTCGCTGATCGTGTCGGAGGAGACGGGCATCATCTCCATGGCCAGGGAGGGGCGGCTGACCCGGCATCTGGACGGGCGCTCGCTGACCATACTGCTCACGGAGCTTTTCACGCCGGATCGAAGCATGTATTCCTGGATCGGAACGCTGCGCAGAGAGGAGCCGGAAGATGGAGAATAAGACCCCCGAAAACGAGAACCTCAGGCCGAAGACGACCTTCCTGGACCGCGTGGCGTGGTCGCTGCGCAGCTTTTGGCGCATGCTGGCCAACAATGTGTGGCTGAAGGTGCTGTCGCTTTTGCTGGCGATACTTTTGTGGAACTACGTGATCTCCAGCAACACCTCCATCACGCGGTCCAAGACCATCGCCGGGCTGACGGGCTACGTCACCGGCCAGACCACTTTAAACGCCAACCGCCTGGCGCTGCTGGACGATCCCACGGAGGCGCTGAGCAGCATCGCCGTCACCGTGGACGCGCCCCAGGCGTACTACGCGCGGTTGTCCGGGGACAACATACAGGTGTCGCTGGACCTGTCCAGCGTGCGCACCGCCGGGACGCAGGAGGTGCCGCTGCGGGCCTCCAGCAGCTACGGCCGGGTGACGGACATCGTCCCGGATTCGCTGACACTGACCTTCGAGGCGCTGGACTCCCGCTCCGTGCCGATCAATTCGGTGCTGTCCGGCGACATGCAGGAGAACTACTGGTACAACATCACGCGCATGAACCCGTCCAACCTGACGGTCAGCGGCGCGGGCTCCGTGGTGCGCAACATCGGCTCCGCCACGGTGTATGTGGACATCACCGGCCACGACAGCCCCTTCACGCAGGCCCAGCCCTACGTGCTGCTGGACCCCGCGGGGGAGGAGATCAGCGCCGAAATGCTGAACCTGTCCTCGTCCTCCGTGTCGGTGAGCGTGGACATCTATCCCACCAAGGAGCTGCCGGTCTCCACCGACCTGGCCAACGTGGTCGCGGGCCAGCCGGCGGAGGGCTACGTGGTGCAGTCGGTGACCATACAGCCGGAGACCATCACCGTGGCCGCCGACGCAGACCTGCTGGACGGCCTCACGGAGCTGATGATAGAGTCCGTGTCCGTGGAGGGCCTGTCCCAGAGCTTCACCGAGCGCGCGACCATCACGCCGCTGTCCGGCGTCAAGAACCTGTCCAGCGAGCAGGTGTACGTGAATGTCACCATCTCCGAGGCCAGCATCAGCGGGCACATCGACAATGTCAGCGTGCTGGTGGCCGGCAAGGGGGAGGGGCTCAGCGTGGAGTACAACACCATGAGCGTCTACGTCACCGGGCCGCGGAGCGTGGTGGAGCAGCTGCAGAACGACGGCGTGTTCGTCAGCGTCGATCTGACGGGCCTGAAGGCGGGCACCTATGAGATCGAGCCCGTGTTCGACAACGAGCGCTTTCCCAACGTCACCTTCCAGCCCGAGCACGAGAAGATGACCGTCACGCTGACGGAGGTCGGCAACGACGAATGACTGATCAGGAGGACTATTCATGACAATATCCGGCTATTCCAGCGCCATCGTGGACACCATGCTGGGCTGGCTGAAGGGCTTTGCCAACTGGGTGCTGCGGCTGTTCCATCTGGCGGGCAGCGCAGGCGCGAACCCGCTTCTGTGGCTGTCGCGCAACTGGCTGTTTTTGCTGATCGTGCTGATGGCCGTCGGCGTGGCGGGGGACATACTGGTGTGGCTGGTGCGCTGGCGTCCCCACTGGGTGTGGTTTCGCAAGGAGCGGGTGATCGTCAACGACGAGAGCTTCTTCAACGATTCCGACATTCGCGACCAGCTCGAGCTGGTGCCCGACGAACTGCTTGAGAAGAACTGGCAGGAGCGCGACTACGTGGTGGCCAGCACGCTGGTCAAGCAGCAGGACGGCACGCGCCCCTCGACCCGCGCGCCGGGGTCCGTCCGCAAGCGCGGCAGGGACGGGGCCACGGTGGTCAGGCGCGGCGACGACGGCAAGGCCAGCTTCCAGCGGGGCGAGCGTCGGCGCAAGCGTGGCGCGGCGGCCCACGAGATGCGCCAGAAGCGGCTCAAGGAGTCCGAGGAGAAGGCGCGGCGGATACGCTCCGAGCGGGAGGCCGACCTGTTCGGCCTGGACGGCAACCAGCCCGACGTGACCGATTTCTACGAGGACGAGGTCTTCAACGTCAACAACCTGCCCCGGGCCAACGCCTATCACCGTGAAGCGCGGCAGGATTCGGAGGAGATTTGATTGCAAAAGCGCATACTCTGCTTCGGCGATTCCAACACCTGGGGCTACATCCCCACCGGCGGCCGCTATGACGAGCACACCCGCTGGCCCATGCGCATGGCCGAACTGCTGGGGGCGGGCTACGCGGTGATCGAGGAGGGCTTCAACGGCCGCACCTGCGTGTACGACGACCCCGTGGAGGGCGGCTTCAAGAGCGGTTTAAGCTACCTGCCGCCCTGCCTGATGAGCCACAACCCGCTGGACGCTGTGGCCATCATGCTGGGCTCCAACGACACCAAGCGGCGCTTCAACCTGACGCCCATGACCATCGGCCAGAGCATGATGCAGCTCGTGCGCGCCTGCAAGCTGTACGGCATGGATCCAAACGGCGACCCGCCGCGCATCGTGATCGTCGCGCCGCCGCCGATCCTCGATAACCTGATGCAGACCCGCCACGCGGAGTGCTTTGGCGAGCAGGCCATCGCGGTGTCGAAGGGCCTGGGACCGGAGCTTCACCGGGTGTCGAAGCTTCTGCGGGTGGATTTCTTCGACGCCGCCCCCTACGCCGAGGTCTCCCGGCTGGACGCCGTGCACATGACCGCCGAGGGCCACCTCCGGCTGGCGGAGGCCATGGCGGAGAAGATGCGGCAGATATTATAAATGTATAAATGAAAGGGCTTCCGTGGGGAAGCCCTTTTGCCATAAAAGGAAGTGGGCGCAGGATATCTTGCTCAAGGATATCCTGCGCCCGGGGGAAGAAGAAGGTTGGGTATTAACCTGTGCCGATGTCCTCATCGGCGACTTTATTATAGCACCAGTGGAATGCGATTACAACCGTAGTTTTTGAAAAAAGTTTGTGGCGCATCTGTGTCACCGGAAATCAATCCATCATGGCGGCGATCTCGGCGTCTGTGAGTTCCGGCTGCAGGGCGCGGTTGATGCCCGCGGCGATGATGCCCGCGGCGTCCTGTATCAGCGCGTCGATCTCGCGGGGCGTGACGATCATCTCCCCGAGGGCAGTGCCCGGCAGGCCGTGCTCCGCGTCGGACAGGTCGACGTCGCCCGCTTGTTTACCCAGGCACTCCAGCGCGTCGCGGGCGAGGGTGGCGGCGTGGATCACGGTGGGCATGCCGATGGCGATCACCGGCGCGCCGACGCTCTGCCGGGTCAGGGCGCGGCGGTGGTTGCCGACCCCCGCGCCGGGCTGTATGCCGGTGTCGGTGAGCTGGAGCGTGGCGCCGATGCGTGCGGAATCACGGGCGGCGAGGCTGTCGACGCAGATCACCGCGCAGGGCCGCACCAGCTTGACGAGGCTCTCCACCACGTCCATGGTCTCGATGCCGGTCACCCCCAGCACCCCCGGGGCGATGGCGCTGACCGGGCGCATGTCGGACAGCGGGAACAGATGGTCGGACAGGTGGCGGGTGACCAGCGTGCGGTCGATCACCGCGGGTCCGAGGGCGTCAGGGGTGATCTGACGGTTCCCGAGGCCGATCACCAGCGCGCAGGAGCGCCCGTCCCACGCGGGCAGGAGCCGCGAGAGCTCCTCGGACAAGAGCGTCGCCATGGCGTTGCGCACGTCCGGGTCCCGCTTTTTAAGTAGCGGCGACTCCATCGTCAGGTACCGTCCCGCGGGCTTGCCCAGCGCCCGGGCGGCGTCGTCGGTGGTCACCACCACCTCCGTCAGCGTCACGCCGCCCTCCTCCCAGCGGTGGACGTCCACCCCGCAGGGGCGCGCGTCCTGCGCCCCGTCGAAGGCCTCCATGGCCAGATCCGTGCGAAAACCGTGCATTTTGCCGCCTCTTTTTTGCCAATTTACACTTTAGTTTACCCAAGTTTTTCATCCGGATGCGCCCAAACTATTGCTTTTTGCCTGAATTCGTGGTAAAATATGATTTGCTAAATTGCGTAGGGAGGTGAAAAATTTGCCGAATATCAAATCTGCCATCAAGCGCGTGAAGGTGACCGAAAAGAAGAACCTGCGCAACCGGATGATCAAGTCCGCCATGAAGACTCAGATCAAAAAGTTTGAAACCGCCATTGCCGCGGGTGAGGCCGATGCCAAGCTGCTGAGCGCGACCCAGGGTGCGGTTGACAAGGCCGCCGCTAAGGGCGTTATGCATAAGAACGCTGCGAATCGCAAAAAGGCTCGTCTGGCCAAGCGCCTTGCCAAGACTGCGGGTTAAACACGCGCAAGTGCACGAAGAGGGAAATGTCACAGGACATTTCTCTTTTTGCTTTTGGGATGGTTGCGCACGCGGGCGATGGGGGCATCGCCCCTACGGAACCTCTCCGCCTCGCTTCGCTCGGCACCTCCTACTCCCTCCGCCCCTTCGGGGCACCTCCCTCTGAGAGGGAGGCAAGACGGGGAGGCAAGGGGCTACGTTCAAAGGCGGTAGCCTTGGCTCCCCTTCCAGGGGAGCTGTCGCCGACGAAGTCGGTGACTGAGAGGTCGTTATCCCATAGAAAAACGTGAAAAGTCCCAAAAACGCTCGATGAGACAAAATGTCGCACGAATGAGAAAAATTGTCGCGTGACTTTTCGCCCTTTATATGGTAAAATACATCCAAAGATTATTGAAAAGGGAGGAAGAGGACATGAAGAACATATTAACGAAGTGGCTCTCGGCGCTGCTGATCGCGGCGCTGTTGCTGACCCCCATGGCGATGATGGAGGAGGCCCCCGCCGGGGAACCCGTCGCCGCGGAGACCGAGACCCAGACCGAGGATGTGCCGGAGGTCGTGCCGGAGGAAGCGCCGGAGGAGACTGACGACGTGCCCGAGGCGGCGGTGATCCCGGAGGCGGTGGACGCCGTCGTGACGGAAGCGTGCGACATCGCCCTTGACGTGGTTGCAGAAGACGAGGAGCCTGTCGAGGTCTCGGATGAAGCGGAAGAGGGCAACGCGCCGACCTTCGAGGCGGAGATCGTCGAGGAGAGCCTGGACGACCTCGCGGAGTTTGAGGCCGCCGAGGAAGCGCCCGCGCCCGAACCCGAAGGGGAGGCGGTGGCAGAGGAGACCGCCGAGGCATCCGCGAAAGCCATGGCCGAGGCCGCCGGGGAAATCCCCATCGACGCGGCACACTTCCCGGACCCGGAGTTCCGGGATTATATCATCTCCAATGCTGACAATGATCGCAATGGCTATCTATCTGAATTGGAGCGAAATACAGTATACAGTATTTTTCTCTCCTTCCGAACTCCCAAGCCGGGCGTCAATTATGATGAACGCATTTGTGACATTGGCTTATTCGATATTCAGATAAGAAATTCTGTACAGAGCCTGCAAGGCATTGAATATTTCCCTAATATAACTGAACTATGTTGTGAAGGCAATAATCTCACCGGAACCTTGGATTTGAGTCACAATACAAATCTGAAATCTATATCTCTCTCCAAAAACAACTTGACTTCTCTGATACTGGGTAACCAGCCAAAACTTACCAGGCTGTACTGCACACATAATCAGTTGACGTCTCTGGATATTTCAGGATGCCCTTCATTGGAATGTGTGGATTGCTGGGACAACAGTATAGGCAACTTCTATACCAACAGAGTGCTTACTGGATTTAGATGTGGTTACTTTAACTTTGTCAATTATGTATGCAAATGGACCAAGAATAAAAAGAAGGCAAAGTATTGTGACTATGCAACCAAAAAACTCGACAAGAGCGGCGCACCTTTAGGTCGTATGATGTGCGACAAGAGCCTCAGGATCATTGCGGACAAATTCACTCCGGACCCGAGTGTTGAGCAGATCAGCGTCGCGGGCAAGCGCGCCAAGGCCACGGTGAACGCCGGTACCACCTTCCAGATCAACCCCGGCGCGACGGCGGGCAAGAAGTTCAAGTCCTCGAAGAAGAAGGTCGCCACGGTGAGCTCCAACGGCATCGTCACCGCGAAGGCGAAGGGCAAGACGAAGATCACCTTTAAGGTCGGGAAAAAGAAGCGCACGCTGACGCTGACCGTCAACGACCCCACCATTCCGCAAAGCGTCACGCTCTCCGCGCCCACCACGGCGGTCAAGAAGGGCGACACCGTCACGCTGACGCCCGCGGTGCCCGAGGGCACGGACGCCGGCGGGTATAAGTGGAAGTCTTCTAACAAGAAGGTCGCCACGGTCAAAAATGGCGTGGTCACCTTCAGGAAGAAGGGCAAGGTCACCATCACCTGCACCACCGTGCGCGGCAAGAAGAAGGCGAAGATCAGGTTCAAGGTCGGAAAGTAAATCAGCCGTTTATCCCCGCTCCGGCGGGGATTCCTATTGTAAAGGAAAGGTTTTATGCTTGAAACCCGGGCCGCGATGTGGTATTATAGGATAAGGTTTTTTACACCCTGTGGTTTTACCGAAAGGAAGGTTCATCGATGAAGAAACTGATGCTGGGCAATCAGGCGGTGGCCCGTGGGCTGTACGAGGCGGGCTGCCGCTTTGTTTCGTCCTATCCGGGCACGCCGTCCACGGAGATCACCGAGCAGGCGGCGCTCTATGACGAGGTCTACGCCGAGTGGGCCCCCAACGAGAAGGCGGCGGCGGAGGCCGCCGTGGGCGCGAGCCTGGCCGGCGCGCGGGCGTTCTGCGCCATGAAGCATGTGGGCTTCAACGTGGCCGCCGACCCGCTGTTTACGGCCTCCTATACCGGCGTGAACGGGGGACTGGTGATCACCGTGGCCGACGACCCGGGCATGCACTCCTCCCAGAACGAGCAGGATTCCCGCCACTACGCCATTGCCGCGAAGCTGGCCATGCTGGAGCCCTCGGATTCTCAGGAGTGCAAGGACTTCGTGGCCGAGGCCTACGCCATCTCCGAGGCATACGACACCCCCGTGATGCTGCGCACCTGCACCCGCGTGGCCCACAGCCAGAGCCTGGTGGAATTGAAGGACCGCGACGAGCGCGCGCTTAAACCCTATGAGCGCAACCCGCAGAAGTACGTCGCCGCCCCGGCTAACGCCGTGAAGCGGCACGTCGAGGTGGAGAAGCGCATGCTGGCGCTTGCGGAGTTGGCCGAGACCACGCCGCTCAACCGCGAGGAGATGGGGGAGACGGAGGTCGGCTTCGTCACCTCCGGCACCTGCTATCTGTACGTGAAGGAAGCCTTCCCGGACGCCAGCGTGTTCAAGCTGGGCCTGGTGAACCCGCTGCCCGTGAAGCGCCTAAAGGATTTCGCCGCGAAGGTGAAGAAGCTGATCGTGGTGGAGGAACTGGACGGCGTGATCGAGAGCCACATGCGCGCCCACGGCATCCGCGTGGACGGCGGCAAGGACCTGTTCGGCCTGCTGGGCGAGCTCTCTCAGAACAAGATCAGGGCCCGCGTGGGCGCGGCGCTGCCGGCGTTCGACAGCTATGACGAGGCCGTGCCGGGCCGTCCCCCGGTGATGTGCCCCGGCTGTCCCCACAGGGGCCTGTTCACGGTGCTCTCGAAGCTCAAGCTCACCGTGCTGGGCGACATCGGCTGCTACACGCTGGGCAGCGGCGCGCCGCTCAACGCCGTGGACAGCGTGCTGTGCATGGGCGCGTCCGTCGGCATGGCCCACGGCTATACCAGGATGCTGGGCCCGGACGCCGCCGCGAAGACCGTGGCGGTCATCGGCGACTCCACCTTCATGCACTCCGGCATGACCGGCATCGTCAATCTGGTGTACAACAGGGGCATCGCCACCGTGCTGGTGCTGGACAATTCCATCACCGGCATGACCGGCCACCAGCAGAACCCCACCACGGGGCTGACGCTCCAGAACGAGCCCACCTACCCGATCCGCATCGAGGACTTCTGTCAGGCCGTGGGCGTCAAGCGCGTGCGCGTGGTGGACCCGCAGGACATGGCCGCCACCGAGGCCGCCATCAAGGAGGAGATCGCCGTCGCTGAACCCTCGGTGATCATCGTCCGCAGACCCTGCGCACTCTTGAAATACGTCAAGCACAACCCGCCGCTGTCCGTCGACCCGGACAAGTGCAAGGGCTGCAAGAGCTGCATGAAGATCGGCTGTCCGGCCATACGGTTTGCGGACAAGAAGGCGTCCATCGACCGCACCATCTGCGTGGGCTGCGGCCTGTGCGAGCAGATGTGCAAATTCGGCGCGTTTGAAGGGGGTGCCGCGAAATGAAGACCACTTCCATCATGATCGTCGGCGTCGGCGGGCAGGGCACCCTGCTGGCCTCGAAGCTGCTGGGCAATGTGCTGCTGAAGCAGGGCTATGACGTGAAGCTCAGCGAGGTGCACGGCATGTCCCAGCGCGGCGGCAGCGTGGTCACCTATGTGCGCTATGGCGACAAGGTGTATTCGCCCATCGTCGACCAGGGCGAGGCGGACTACATACTGTCCTTCGAGATCCTCGAATCCGCGCGGTGGATTTCCTACCTCAAAAAGGGTGGGAAGCTCATCACGAACACCCAGAAGACCTGGCCCATGCCCGTGATCACCGGGGCGATGGCCTATCCCGAGGGCATCGTGGAGAAGCTGTCGCAGATGGCCGACGTGCGGGCCGTGGACGCGCTCAAGCTGGCCACGGAGGCCGGGTCCCCCAAGGCCGTGAACGTGGTGCTGATCGGCGTGCTGTCCAAAATCATGGACATCCCCGAGGCCGTGTGGTTACAGGCCATCGACGAGACCGTGCCGCCCAAGTTCCTGGAGCTCAACAAAAGGGCGTTCGCGCTGGGCCGCGACGCATAAATCATTTGGCGGGCGCTCGATGAGCGCCCGTTGTCTATAAGGAGGAACCGTCATTGGACTTTGTCGCCATACTCGCCCGGGAATTCAAGCTGCGCGAGGCGCAGGTGCGCGCCGTGATCGAGCTGCTTGACGCGGGGAACACCATACCCTTCATCGCCCGCTACCGCAAGGAGGCCACCGGCTCGCTGGACGACCAGCTTCTGCGGGAGCTTGCGGAGCGGCTGGAGTACCTGCGCAACCTCGAAAAGCGCCGCCAGGAGATCGAAAAGGCGCTGACCGAGCAGGGCGTGCTGACCCTGGAGATTCATAGACAGCTTCAGGAGGCGCGGACGCTTGCGGAGCTGGAGGACATCTACCGCCCCTTCCGTCCCAAGCGCCGCACCCGCGCCACCGTCGCCAGGGAGCGCGGACTGGAGGGACTCGCGACGTGGCTGCAAATGCAGCCGCCGGGGGGCGATCCCGTCGCGCAGGCGGAGAAGTACGTCGACCCCGAAAAGGACGTGCCCGACGCCGAGGCGGCGCTCTCGGGGGCGCGGGACATACTGGCGGAGATCGTCAGCGACGACGCCGCGCTGCGCAAGTCCCTGCGGGCGCTGTTGAACCGGGAGGCCGTGCTGGAGACCCGCCCCGCCAAGGAGGAGGACAGCGTTTACAGCATGTACTACGACTTCCGGGAGCCCGTGCGGACCATTGCGCCGCACCGCATACTGGCCGTGAACCGGGGCGAGCGGGAGGGCTTTTTGAAGGTCAGCCTTGAGGCGCCGGAGGAGAAGGCCCTGGCCGCGGTGAAGGCGACCTACGTGCGCGGCACGTCCAAGGCCGCCGAACAGGTGGCGCTGGCCTGCGCGGACGCCTGGGACCGGCTGCTGTTCCCGTCCCTCGAGCGGGAGATTCGCGGCGAGCTCACCGACCGCGCCAACGTGTCCGCCATCAAGGTGTTCTCCCAGAACCTCCACCAGCTACTGATGCAGCCGCCCGTCAAGGGCCGGGTGACGCTGGGCGTCGACCCCGGCTTCCGCACGGGCTGCAAGCTGGCGGTGGTGGACGAGACCGGCAAGGTGCTGGACACCGGGGTGGGGTACTTCACACTGCCCGGCAAGGCGGCGGCGAAGGAGGCCGCGGCGAGGCTGATCAAGGGTTTTGTGCGGAAGTACGGCATCACGGCCATCGCCATCGGCAACGGCACGGCCAGCCGGGAGAGCGAGCAGTTCATCGCGTCGCTGCTGCCGGAGCTGCCCGGGGTGGCCTACGTGATCGTGTCCGAGGCGGGGGCGTCGGTGTATTCCGCCAGCAAGCTGGCCGCCGAGGAGTTTCCGGATTTCGACGTCACCCAGCGCAGCGCGGTGTCCATCGCCCGGCGCATGCAGGACCCGCTGGCGGAGCTGGTGAAGATCGACCCCAAGGCCATCGGCGTGGGCCAGTACCAGCACGATCTCAAGCAGAACGAGCTCACCGCCGCGCTGGACGGCGTGGTGGAGCAGTGCGTGAACCGGGTGGGCGTGGAGGTCTCCACGGCCTCGGCGGCGCTGTTGAGCCATGTGGCGGGCATCGGCCCCGCGCTGGCGAAGAACATCGTGGCCTACCGGGAGGAAAACGGCATTCCCTCCCGCGCCGCGCTGAAGAAGGTGCCCAAGCTGGGCCCCCGGGCCTTTGAGCAGTGCGCGGGCTTCCTGCGCGTCATGGACAGCAGGAACCCGCTGGACGCCACCGCCGTGCACCCCGAGAGCTACGACGCCGCGAAGACGCTGCTGGACACGCTGGGCTACGACCTCGGGGCCGTGAAGGGCGGCGGCATCGCGGACATCGGCGCGCGCGCCGAGAAGTACGGGCTGGAGAAGCTGGCTGGGGCGCTGAACATCGGCCTGCCGACGCTCAAAGACATGCTCTCAGAGCTTCAAAAGCCCGGCAGGGACCCGCGTGACGACCTGCCCAGCCCGGTGCTCAGGACCGACGTGCTGGACATCAAGGACCTGAAGCCCGGCATGGCGCTGACCGGCACCGTGCGAAACGTCATCGACTTCGGCGCGTTCGTGGACATCGGCGTGCACCAGGACGGGCTCGTGCACATCTCCCGCATGGCGAACCGCTTCATACGGCATCCCTCCGAGGTCGTCAAGGTGGGGGACGTGGTGAAGGTCTGGGTCGTCAGCGTGGACGAGCGTAAAAAGCGCATCGCCCTGACCATGGTGGAGGACAGGATGTGAGCCGCGGCGGGCGACGATCATTGATAACAATTTGTAATGAACCCTCCAAACGGCTTGACACCCCGGCGGATATGTGCTATAATTATTTTTGTTGCGGGGTTATAGCTCAGTTGGTCAGAGCGTTACGTTGACATCGTAAAGGTCGATGGTTCGAGCCCATTTAACCCCACCAAAAGATCACTCAGCGATGAGTGATCTTTTTTTACGTTTTTGTGGGATAGGGGTAAGACTCCCTGGCGACAAATCATGTGGCGATGAGGGCATCGCCCCTACGGAAAACCTCGTTGTGAGGCGTAGGGGCGATGCCCTCATCGCTCGTTGTTCAACCTACGGTTGTACTTTGCCGCATACATTACTTCGGAAAACCCTGTAAAACAAGGTTTCTTTCCGAGGCAATGCTTGCGAAAACAGGGTTTTTCGAAGTTGCCTTGAGGGGAAGGTGGCGCGAAGCGCCGGATGAGGTGCTGTAATTCGTACCCGGGCGGGCGCCGCATCGGCGCCCCTCCGCAGGTTTCAAGAATCCGTATTTTATGTGGGTTCACGCCTCCCCGACGGGCAGCGCGGGCGGGTTTTCGGTCTTATGGAGGATCTCCATGAACTCGTCGCCGGTGATGGTCTCGTGCTCATAGAGGTATTTTGCCAGCGCGTGGAGCTGGGGCGCGTTGTCCTTCAACAGGCCGAACGCCTTGTCGTACTGGGCGGCGATGAGCTTGCGCACGACCTCGTCGATGCGGTTGGAGGTCTCGTCGGAGCAGACCAGGGTGGTGTCGCCGCCGAGGTACTGGTTGGTGAGCTGCTCCATGGCCACCATGCCGAAGGCGTCGGACATGCCGTAGCGGGTGATCATGGCGCGGGCCAGCCGCGTGGCCTGCTCGATGTCGTTGGCGGCGCCGGTGGTGATCTGGTTGAAGACCAGCGCCTCGGCCGCGCGGCCGCCGGTCAGCGTGGCGATCTTGTTTTCGAGCTCCTCCCTGGTCAGCAGGAAGTGCTCGTTCTCCTCCACCTGCATGGTGTAGCCCAGCGCGCCGTTGGTGCGGGGGATGATGGTGATCTTGTGCACCGGCGCGGATTCGGACTGCTTCGCCGCCACCAGCGCGTGGCCGATTTCGTGGTAGGCGACCACCATCTTCTCCTTGTCGGACAGCACGCGGTTCTTCTTCTGATATCCGGCGATGATGACCTCGACGCTCTCCTCCAGGTCAGCCTGGGTGACGGTCTTCCGCCCGTCGCGCACGGCCCTGAGCGCCGCCTCGTTGACGATGTTCGCCAGCTCCGCGCCGCTCGCGCCGGCGGCCGCCCGGGCCACCGCGCCGAAGTCCACGTTGGGCTGCATGTTGACCTTCCGGGCGTGCACCTTCAATATCTCCTCGCGGCCCTTCAAGTCGGGCAGCTCCACGGGCACCCGGCGGTCAAACCGGCCGGGGCGCAGAAGCGCGGGGTCCAGGCTCTCGGGGCGGTTGGTGGCGGCCAGGATCACCACACCCTTGGAGCCGTCGAAGCCGTCCATCTCGGTCAAAAGCTGGTTCAGCGTCTGCTCGCGCTCGTCGTTGCCGCCGATGCGCCCGTCGCGCTTGCCGCCGATGGCGTCCACCTCGTCGATGAACACGATGCACGGGGCCTTCTCATTGGCCTGCTTGAACAGGTCGCGCACCTTGGCCGCGCCCATGCCGACGAACATCTCCACGAACTCCGAGCCGGAGATGGAGAAGAACGGCACGTTCGCCTCGCCGGCCACGGCTTTCGCCAGCAGCGTCTTGCCGGTGCCGGGCGGGCCCACCAGCAGCGCGCCCTTGGGCATCTTCGCGCCGATGGCCTCGTACTTCTTCGGGTTCTCCAGGAAGTCGACGATCTCGCTTAAAATCTCCTTGGCCTCGTCCTCGCCGGCCACGTCGTCAAACTTGATGCCGCTGGTGGACTTCACGTACACCTTGGCGTTGGACTTGCCCATGCCGAACATCATGCTGCCCGCGCCGCCGCCGGCCCGCTCCACCAGCTTCTTGCTGAAGTAGTTGCCCACGCCGATGATCAGCACCATGGGCAGTATCCAGGAGATCAGTATGGAGAGTATCGGGCTCATCTGCTCAACGATCTGGCTGGAGAACTTCGCTCCGCTGGCGTAGAGCCGCTGGGTGAGCTCCGGGTCGTCCATCAGGCCGGTCCGGTACAGCTTGTTGTTCTTGCCCTTGAAGAGGATCTGGTTGTCCTCGATCATCACCTCGGACACCAGCTTCTCGTTGGTCATGTTCATGAACTCGCTGTAATCCACCTGCGTGACGTTGGGATTCGTCAGAAACGGCATCACCAGCGCGTTAAAGAGTATCAGCGCCAACAGCACGATGGCGTAGTAGAACATCAGGGGTTTTCTGGGCCGCTTGACTTCGTTCATACATTTCCCTCTCTTTCGGATTGACCACGTCTATTCTACACCGCCAATGTAAATTCAGCATCAACAATAAGTCAAAGAAAGTCAGTTTCCGGGAAATAACGCATAATTAACCTGCTTTGGCGCACGCTATGATCATCCCGAAATCGAAGGAGCGTGTGTCCATGAATCCATTTGAGCTGAAACCCCAGAACCTCGAGAACCTGTACCTGGACTGGCAGGAGATGTCGCCGATCCCCTACGACAGCCGCGAGGTGGACCCCTACACCAAGACCCGCGTGATACTGATGAACGGCACGGAGTTCGAGGCCGTGTGGTTCTCCCACCAGTTTACGAGGCACACCGTCGACAACGATCTGCGGCGGGCGCTGGCGCAGATGCGCCGCCAGGAGCAGCAACAGCAGAAGCTGGTGAGCGCTTTGAAGCCGCTGGACGAGGACATACTGGCGCACACCATCGGCTACGAGCAGCTGGCCGTCGACCTGACCGCGGCGCTTGCGAAGCGGGAGGAGAATCCTTACGTCAAGGAGGCACTAGACTTCGCGCTGCTGGAAGACTTCGACCACCTGTACCGCTATGCCGACCTGATGAGCTTCGACAGCCACATGCACGCCGAGGAGCTGGTGGGGCGCTACACCGAGATCATGCCGGGCCGACCGACCATCGCCCATCACAGGCACCCCTTCGACAGCGTGAACTATCCGATCCTCAGCCAGTCCGCCTCGCCGGTCACGAAGCTGTGCTCGGCCATCATCACCACCGCCGAGCAGCAGACCATGAACTACTATATGAACGTGGCCCCCTTCTATCCCAAGGAGTACGGCCGAAGGCTGTACCGGGAGATCGGCATGGTGGAGGAGCAGCACGTGACCCACTACGGCAGCCTGATCGACCCAAACCCCACGTGGCTTGAGTGCCTGGTGAACCACCAGTACGCGGAGGCGTATCTGTACTGGTCCGCCATGGAGACCGAGACCGACCGGCACATCCGCCCGATCTGGGAGCGCCTGTTCGACATGGAGGTCGCCCACCTGCACGCCGCGGCGCAGCTCCTGCTGGCCTATGAGGGCCGCACCTGGCAGCAGATTATGCCCGACGGCAGCTTCCCCGAGCCGCTCGTGCTCACCAGCAACGTGGACTACGTGCGCGACGTGTTGAAGAACACCGTCACGCTGACCGCCGACCGGGAGTCCTGGACGCCGGTGGACAAGATGGGCGACGACGCCGACTTCTTCCGCTATCAGGCCGGCGTGAACGGCAATCCCGAGACCGTGGAGAGCCACGACATCATCGAGCGCCTGATCGAGCGGGAGGGGCGCGACTACCGCTATGAGACCGCCGAGAACCCCGTCAAGGCCCTCAGGGACCGCAAGCATGACAACATCATGGTCGGTCGGGAGAGTTTGGCGATGGCAAACAAGTGACAAGACAAGGCCCCTCGCGCGCGAGGGGCCTTGTCTTGTCAGATCACAGGCACGCCGCCATGGGCACTTTCATGACGATCTTGCGGAAGGGGCGGGAATCGTCGAAGGCGTTCTGGCCGGGCACGTGCACGTCCCAGGGGAGGTACACGGCGTAGTCGCCGGGGGCGAGGAACACGGTGTTCTCCTGCACGCCCGCGTTGTTCTCATAGAACAGTATGTCGCGCTCGGTGTTGAGCTCGTCGGACTTGACGACATTCGCGCCATCGTCGTTGAAGAAGGTCGCCCGCTCCGGGCCGCCGGACACGCAGAACTGCACGTCGATGTACTTGCGGTGGATCTCGGGGCTCAGCTTCTCGCGGGGGTTGGTGTTCAGGTCCATCACCTGGAGGATGACGTCCACGCCGTTCAGGTCCATCGGGAACCGGCCGGGCGCGTGGTTGGCCAGGTCGGCGGTCTTCAAAAAGCGCAGCGCGTCCGCCAGGGGCTTGGGGAGGATGGCGGCCTGCTGCTCAAAGAATGCGTTGTTGACATTGCCGTAAATCATGTTGCGCCTCCATATCAGCGTCGTTTGGGTTTCAGGTTGACGATCAGTATGCCGATCAGAAACAGCGCGGTCCCGGCGACGATCCAGCCCGTGATGCGCTCGCGGTACAGTAGCGCCGCCCACACGAGCGACAGTATCACCGTGTAGCTCTGCACCAGCGTGGCGGTGAATATGGGCACGGTCTTGAGTCCCTCCGCCTGCAAGAGGAAGCCCGCGCCGGTGATGGCGCCCAGCATCAGCATGGCGACGGCGGCGGGGATTTGAAGCCCCGTCACCGGCGCGTCGGTCAGCGGCAGCACGCCCGCGGCGCACAGGCCGCCGATCACGAACATCGAGGTGTTCAGGTCCACGGTGTCCATGCGGTCGAGCAGCTTCTTCTGCGCCACGGAGAACAGCGACGCGCCGATGCCCGCGATCACGAACGCCAGTAGCAGTGCGCCCTGAGCGCCGAAGAAGGCCTCGGGCGGCGCGCCGTTCCAGGTCAGAAGCCCGATGCCGGTCACGCACAGAAACGCCCCGGCGACGGCCCGCTTCGTCACACGCTCCCTGAGGAAGAGCACCGAGATCAGCAGTATCACCACGGTCTGCACCGGCCAGATCACCACGTTGCCGTAGGAGAAGCCGTGCGTCACGCCGTAGTTTTCGCCCAGGTAGTGGAGCGTCTTGGCGACGCCGCCGAACACGATCACGCGGTTCAAGAGCACAAGGCGCGGCCGCCTGCCGCGGATGATCTGGAGCGCCAGCAGAAACAGCACGCCCAGCGCGAAGCGTAAAAAGGACACCATGAACGGCGAAAAGCACTGTGCGGCGGTCTTTATGAGTATGCCGCCGAAGCTGAATATCAGCGCCTGGAGCAGCAGGTAGACGTAACCCATGGACGGCATCCTTTCGATCGGACATAATAATAGCTGGGGCCGGCCTCGCGGCGCGGCTCCAGCGTGGGTCCTTTAGAACAGTGCCGGGAAGATGGCCTTCGGTATGGCCAGCCAGAAGTTCGGGAACAGTATCAGCAGGAACAGCACGACCAGGGAGGACAGGAAGTAGGGCAGCGCGCCCTTGAAGCCTTCCTCGATCGTCGTCCCGCTGATATTACAGGCTAACAGCAGGCACAGTCCGTAGGGGGGCGTCACCAGGCCCAAGGCCAGTGTGACGATGATGATGAGGCCCAGGATGATGGGGCTCAGGCCCAGCGCCGCGGCGGAGGGCAGTATGATCGGCACAAACAGGATCATGGCGGGAACCGCGTCCATGAAGGTGCCGACGAACAGGAAGAACGCCACGACCACCAGCAGGAAGATCAGGCTGCCGCCGGGCAGGCTGGTGAAGAACTGCTGCGCGATTACGTTCAGGCGATAGTAGCTCAGAAGCTCGCCCAGGGCGTTGGCGGTGGCCAGCGCGAACAGCGACAGGGAGGCCATCTTCATCGTCTCGATCAGTATGGCCGGCAGGCGGCTGACCTTGATGGAGCGATAGAAGAATATGCCGACCAGGAGCGCGTAGATGCACGCGAAGGCCGCGGACTCGGTGGGGGTGAAAAGGCCGGACACGATGCCGCCGATGAGGATGATGGGGGTCATCAGGGCCGGCAGGGACTTGAGCGTGTGCGCGATGGCGGTCTTGACCGGCACGCGCTCGCGCTTGGGGAAGTTCTTCTTCTTGGAGAACATCTTGACCACCAGCATCATCGCGATGCCCAGCAGTATGCCGGGCACGATGCCGGACATGAACAGCGCGCCGGTGGAGACGTTGGCGATGCCGGAGTACACGACCATCGTGATGCTCGGCGGTATGATGGAGCCCAGGGTGGAGGACGCCGCCGTGACGCCCACGGACGTGCCCTTGTCATAGCCCTGCTTCTCCATCGCGGGGATGAAGATCTTGCCGACGCCGGAGGTATCCGCCTGGGAGGAGCCGGAGATGCCGGCGAACACCATGGACACCAGCACGTTGGCGTGGGCCAGGCCGCCCCGCCAGTGGCCGACCAGGTCGCAGATGCACTCGATCAGCTTCTCGGTGATGCCGCCCTCATTCATGAGGTTCGCGGCCAGTATGAACAGCGGCACGGCCAGCAGTGTAAAGCTGTTCAGGCCGTTGAACATCTTGGTGAACACCACCATGTTCGGGATGTCCGGCAGGCAGGCGATGCCCGTGAAGGACACCAGGCCCAGCGCAAAGGCGATCGGCGTGCCGATTGCAACCAGGACTACGAACATGATGACCAGTATCGCACCCAACATCAGGCCTGACCTCCTTTCAGAATCTGTATCTCCTCAAAGATGGCCCAGAGCAGGTAGATGCTCGAGGTCAGCCCGCAGAAGGGGATGCACAGCCAGGTCGGGCCGCTGCGCAGCTCGGGGAAGTTGATCCAGCGGAAATTCCAGAACTGCTTGGCGGCGTCGATGCCGTACTTGACCATCAACACGGAGAATACCAGCATGACGATGTCGATGAAGATGTGGAGCACCGCCTTGGTTTTCGGGGATTTCAGCGAATCGCTGAAGATGGTGAAGGCGAAGTGGGCCTTTGAATGCACCATCGCGCCTGCGCCGACGAACACCGCCCAGATGAAGGAGTACATGGAAACCTCCTCCGTCCACATGGCGGCGACGCCGAGGTAGCGGCAGGCCATCTGGTAGACGACGGTCACCAGAAAGATCAGCAGAAAAAAGCCGCCGATGGCGATCTGTATCTTCTGCAGCGTATCAATCACTTTTTTCATAGCCATCTCCTACACTGTCAACCACGGCGAGTGGTTCCCCGCCCGAGGGGGCGGAGAACCGCTCGCATCCATGGGATTTGGCTGATTACTTGGCCAGGGAGCGGATCGTCGCAAGCTGCTCGGTCATGCCGATCTTGGCGGCAAACTCGTCCTGAATGGGCTCGGCGATGGCCTTGAAGGCGGCGATGTCGATGTCGTCGTGCTCGGTGATGGTGGCGCCGTCGTCGATGGCCTTCTGCTTGGACTCGGCCAGCATGTTGTAGGTGATCTGGCGCTCCTCAGCCGTGCAGGCCGCGGCGGCCTCGTCGATCCACGCCTTCTGCTCGTCGGTGAGGCGGTCATATTTGTTGCCGCTCATCATGAACAGGCGGGTGGTGTAGTCGTGATGGGTCTCGTTGATGAAGCAGCCGTTGGGGGTCTTGTGGTGCTCCTTGAGGGTCAGGTTGGTGTAGTCGTTCTCAGCGCCGTCCGCAACGCCCTGCTGCAGCGCCTGGTACAGCTCGCCCCAGGCCACGCTGGTGGGCACCGCGCCGCAGGCGATGAAGAAGTCCTGCTGCACCTTGGAGTTCTGGGTGCGGATCTTGAGGCCCTTCATGTCGTCGGGGCTGGTGATGGCCTTCTTGGCGTACACGTCGCGCACACCGGAGGACCAGTAGCCCAGGATGCGGTACATGTTGCCGGTCTTCTGCTTGATGATCTCGCGCATGCTGTCGCCGAACTCGCCGTCCATGCAGGCTTCCCAGTGATCGAAGCTGTCGAACAGGTACTCCAGGGACAGGAAGTCGACCTCGGGCACGCCGACGCCGGTCATGAAGCCGGGGGAGGAGACCACGATGTCAACCGCTTCCATGGCGAGCTTCTGCACCAGCTCGGTCTCGTCCTGGCCCAGGGTGCCCTTGTGGACGATGACTTCGATCTTGCCGCCGGAGATCTCCTCCGCGACCTCCTTGAACTTGTCAAGGCCGTAGCTGTAGGGGTTGGTGGGGTCGGTGGCGTTGGAGGCGATGTTCAGGGTCAGCTCCGCGGCAAAGGCGGGGATGCACATGGCGAACAGGCACAGGGTCAGCAGAATGGCAAAAAACTTCTTCATGGTGTTCTCCTTTCTGATTTGCGATTTTGTTGCTATGCGTTCAGGAATGTGATCGGGATTCTTGCTATCCTCCTTCCTGTACGATCATGATGGATATCAAAGACGCTGGATCTGCGTCCAGACCTCGTCGTTGACGGGGATGCCGCTTTCCATGTTCTCCTTGCGGGTCTTGACGTCCCGCTCCCCGGGGTAGCGCACCGGCGGGCCGCCCTTGAGCGGCTCGGAGGATCTGACGTCCGCGATGAGCGTCCGGACGATTTCGTCCGTGAGCGCCGGGTCGTTGAACTTGCCGGGGTCGATGGCGATCATGATCTGCGATAGCCCGACCTCCGCGCCGAAGGTGCCGATCTTCTGAACGGAGTTGGCGTTGGTCAGCACGGTGGCGATCAGGTCCAGAAGCATCGAAATGCCGCTGCCCTTCCAGTAGCCCATGGGGGCCAGCCGCAGGTTCGCCATCACCGGGGCGGGGTCGTCGGTCAGGTTGTCGTCGTCGTCATAGCCGCAGGGCAGGGGCATCCGCCTGCCCGCCAGCTTGGCTTCCTCCAGCTTGCCGAAGGAGAACTGGGACAGCGCGCAGTCCACCACCACGTGCTCGCCGTTGGACTGGGGCACCGCGAATATGATGGGGTTGTTGCCGATCTTGCGGTCCTTGCCGCCCCAGGCGGGCATGTTGGGCGTGGTGTTCGACCAGCAGATGCCGATCATGCCCTGATTGGCCGCCTGCCAGCCGTAGCTGCCGCCCCTCAGCCAGTGGTTGTTGTTGCCCAGGGCCACCAGGCCGATGCCGAACTCCCGCGCCAGGGCGCAGGCGCGGTCCATGGCCTTGCGGGCGTTAAGCGGGCCGAAGCCCCGGTGGCCGTCCCAGCGCTCCATGGCGCCGAAGGCCATCTCGCAGGTCGCCTCGACCTTCGGGTCGATGACGCCCTGGTCCAGATAGCTCACCATCCGGGGAAAGCGGATGTAGCCGTGGCTGTACACGCCGTCCAGGCTGTTGTCCGCGAACACCGCGGCGGCGGCCCCGGCGTCATCCTCCGTGAAGCCCCGCTTCATCAGGATGCGCTTGAATTCGAGGCGCATGTCCTCGTATTTGACCCGTGTCATGGAATCCCTCCTTCCGGGATGATTAGCTGAACTCCGCCAGGCCCTCGATGGCGTAGGCGCGCACGGGGCAGGAGTCCAGGCCCACGATGGGCAGCGGCGCGTAGCTGATGAAGAAGGTGTCGGTCTTGAGCAGGTCGAGGTTCTGAAGCACCTCCAGGAAGGTGACGTTCTTCGCCATCAGTATGTCGTGGAAGGGCTTGACGTTGGCCTCATAGTCCTCGATGGTCACGCCGTCGCCGAAGCCCACGCTCTGCACGCCGTGGTCCGCCAGCCACTGGGCGGATTCCGCGCCCACGTGCAGCCGGTGGTCGGTGGGGCCGTTGGTGGCCGGGGTGAAGGGGGGGATGCGGTAGGGGCTGTCCAGTATGACGGTGTCGCCCGGGCGGATCTTCTTGCCGAGGTGCTTTTCCAGCGACTCCGCGGTGATCTCGGCGTTCTCCGGCAGCTCGTCGAGCACCTCATAGAGGCCGCGGCCGATAAACTGGTTAAGCGGCAGCTCCGCCACGCTCGGCCACTCCTCATCGTGGTGGTAGGGGCACTCGCAGTGGGTGCCCAGGTGGCTGGTCAGGTCCATCAGCGTGTGGAAATCCGGTATGGTCCCGCCGGTGTTGAAGCGCCACAGGCGGCAGCGGCGGGTCTCCGTGTTGGGATCGAGCACCTTGGTCAAATCGACGATGTGCAGGCTGCCGATGGTGAACTCCTTCGGCGGCAGCTGCTTCGGCACGCGCTTGGGCGCGCCTGCGACAAAATCATACAGAGAGCTTGCGGGCATGGTCTTTCCTCCTTGTGATCATCGTTTATTTCGCGGTGCGGTCCTCCATCGCGTGGATCAGCGCCACCATGAAGGAATGGTTCGGCGTGGGCACGCCCGCCTTTTCGCCGGCGCGCACGATGCTGCCGCTGATGGTGTCCACCTCGCTGCGGCGGCCCTTCTTGAGGTCGGTGTAGATGCTGGTCAGGCCGTTGGGGGAGTTGTCGCACACCGCTTTGACCTCGGCCACCTTTTCGTCGTAGTCGAAGTCCATGCCCAGCGCCGCGGCCACGTCCACCGTCTCGCGGATGAGCTTCTGGCACAGCGCCCACGCGAAGGGATCGGTGGAGATGTAGCCCAGCGGCATCTGCAGCACCGCGGTCAGCGCGGAGGCGGAGACGTTGGTGAACATCTTGTTCCAGATCATCTTCTGCACGTCGTCGCTGACGTCAGTGTTGAGCCCGCAGGCGGTGAAGTTGTCCGCGATGGCCTGGAAGCGGCTGGCGGAGCCGGTCACGCAGCCGATGTGGGTCATGCCCGAGCCGCCGTGGTTGGTGATGCCGGGGCCGCCGACGTTGGCGTTGTGCTGGGTGGTGCCGATGATGATGTTCTCCTGCGGCACGAACTTGCCCAGGGTGTTCTCGTGCCCGCTGCCGTTTTGAAGCGTCATCAGGCAGGTGTCCGGTCCGATGATGCCCCTGTTGGCGTTGAGCGCGCTCTCGCTGAACCGGGAGTTCAAAAAGATGATGATGAGGTCCACCGGGGCCATGCCGTCGGTGGAGGTCACGGCCTTCTGGTGAAAGACGTTGCTGGAGCCGTCCGGCTCGCGCACCTCGAAGCCCTGGTTGTTGATCTTCTCCACCACGGAGGCGTTGATGTCCACCATCGTCACGTCGTTTTTGCGGCTGAGATAGGAGCCGTACAGGCCGCCCATGGCGCCCGCGCCGAGAACCACGATTCTCATAGAATACCCCCTCCTTGCGTCGATAAAGCATGTCGGGCCCGCCTCCCCGTGTCGGGCCGCAGGCTGTGAATAAAGCCTCCGTTGGTACGCCGACCCGACAGGGGGATATTGTGTTACCAATGGAGGCATTGTGCTAATGTGCAGTTAACGTTCATAATTATCTTATCATATTTACGGTGAAAATGCAAGTATCGACGGTTAAAAGTTGGTCTATCTGTCAGAAGGGGTGACAATAATTAAGCGCCCGGAGCATAACGTTCCGGGCACTGATCGCATTTTTACAGCTTTTCAAAGTCCGACGCGGGGTGCTTGCACAGCGGGCAGATGAAGTCCGCGGGCAGGTCCTCGCCCTCGTACACGTAGCCGCAGATCTTGCACACCCAGCCGACCTTCTTCTCGGCGGGCTTCTGGGGCTTGGGCTTTATGTTGTCGAAGTAGTAGGCGTAGGTCACGGAGGGGGCGTTGTTGAACACGCGGGCCTCGGTGACGTCGGCCACGAACAGCGTGTGGGTGCCGTAGTCGTGGGATTCGACGACCTTGCCGGAGATGAAGCCGTTGGTGCAGCCCTCCACGTACACAATGCCGTTGCGCGCACGGGGCAGCTTTTCGCCCTGGATCTTCTCGGTGTCGCGGCCGGTCTGGAAGCCGTACCACTTGAAGATGTCGAAGGTGGCGTCGGTGGAGAGTATGTTGACGTTGAACTCGCCGGTCCTGGCGATCATGTCGTGGGTGAAGTTGTTCTTGTTGACGCAGATGGAGATGCGGTTGGGCTGGGAGGTCACCTGCTGCGCGGTGTTGATGATGCAGCCGTTGTCCTTCTTGCCGTCCTTGGCGGTCAGCACGAACAGGCCGTAGCTCAGCTTGAACATGGCGCCGGGCTCCACGACCTCGCTGGGCGCGCGCTCGACGATCTCGGGCTTGGGCATGGTGGCCAGTATGGCGTCCACCAGCGCGTCCACGTCGTGCATCTGCGCGTCCTTCAGCGCGGACTTGAGGCTGACGGTCTCCTCCAGTATGGTGCAGTTCTTGAGCTTGGAGAGCAGCTCGCGCATCAGCCCGCCGGAGGTGGCGGCCCAGGAGCCGTTTTCCACGATGGCGATGGTGCGGTTTTGCAGGTTGTGGGCCACCACGTCGTGCAGGGCGTTCTCCATGTTGACGAATATGCCCGCGTTGTAGGTGGTGGAGGCGAACACGATGTGGCTGACCCGGAAGGCCTCGGACACGATCACCGAGGGATGGGTCACCGAAACGTCGTACATCTTCACGTTCCGAACGCCCGCGTCGGCCAGCTTGCCCGCGATGATGCTGGCCAGGTTCTCGGTGTGGCCGTAGACGCTAGCGTAGGCCACCATCACGGCGCTCTCCTCGGGGGTGTAGGTCGCCCACTTCATATACTTGTCGACGAACCAGTCGATGTGCCTGCGCCACACGGGGCCGTGCAGCGGGCAGAGCAGCTTGATGTCGAGCGCCGCAGCCTTCTTGAGCAGCGCCTGCACCTGGTTGCCGTACTTGCCCACGATGTTGGTGTAGTAGCGGCGGGCTTCGTCGAGGAACTCGGTCTCCCAGTTGAGCTCGTCGGCGAAGATGTTGCCGTCCAGCGCGCCGAAGGTGCCGAAGGCGTCGGCGGAGAACAGCACGCCGTCCACGGTGTCATAGCTGACCATAGCCTCCGGCCAGTGCACCATGGGGGCCATCACAAAGGTGTAGGTGTGTTTGCCGGTGCACAGCGTGTCCTTTTCCTTGACGGTCTGCACGCGGCTATCGATGTCGAAGGTGAAGTAGTTTTTGATCATCGCCACGGCCTTGGCGTTGGTGACGATCTTCACCTCGGGGTAGCGCAGCACCAGCTCCGCCATGGTGGCGGCGTGGTCGGGCTCCATGTGGTTGACTACCAGGTAGTCCAGCTTCCGCCCGGCAAGCAGGTGGGCGATGTTCTCAAAGAACACTTCGCTCACAGCCCTGTCCACGGTGTCGAACAGCACCGTCTGCTCGTCCAGCACCAGATAGGCGTTGTAGGAAACGCCGCGGGGGATGGGGTACACGTTCTCAAACAGCGCCAGCCGCCGGTCGCTGCCGCCCACCCAGTACATGTCCGACGTGATCTGCTTCACGCAATACAATGAAACCGCCTCCTTGATCATACAGATGTTTTGATTATACCACATTTTTTCTGCGTTTTACAATCCCTTGGGTAGATTAATCGTTCATTCCGTTGGAGGGATTAGGGATTAGGGATTAGGGACTAGGAAATGCTGCTGCCGCCATTTCTGTTGAAAGCCTTGGAGCAAAAAGCGCGGCAGCCACTATTTCTAATCCCTAATCCCTAGTTCCTAATCCCTCTCCGTTACCCTGAAAAAGATCATCCCACAAAATCCTCAACCTCAACGGTATCAATCTCCGCGCACTCCATGATCCGCTCGAGCACCTTTTCGGTGACGACGTTCTGCACGATGGCGTTCTGCGCGGCCTCGTCCAGGTGGTTGGAGAGCTGCTCGACGCTGATGCTGTTGTCGCGGCAGATGGCCTGTATGGCCCGGGCCACGTCGTCCTCGTCGGCGGCGATGCCCTCGGCCTCGGCGATCTCGCGGATCACCCGCTGGCGCTGTATGCCCTTTCGGGCGTCGGGGGCGCAGTCCTGACGGAGCTGTTCGCGGGTCTTGCCCATGAACTGGCAGTAGGCGTCCACCGTCAGGCCCTGTCGCGAAAGCTGGGCTTCCAGCGTTTGAAGCTGTTGGTCGATGGCGCGGTCGAGCCGGTCCTGCGGTATCTCGAAGTCCTCGAGAAGCCGGTCCAGCAGGCGCGCCTTGAGATCGTCCGCCGCCTGCCGGTCGAGGTACGCCTGCAGGCCCTCGCGCATGCGCTCCCGCAGGGCGTCGAAGCTGTCGAGCCCGGCGACCTCGCGGGCGAAGGCGTCGTCGGGTTCGTACTTCTGCTTGAGCCGGATATCATGGATCTTGCATTTGAACACGGCGTCCTTGCCCGCCAGGTTTGGCGCGTGGTACTGCTTCGGGAAGGTGACGCGCACGTCCACCGCGTCGCCGACGTTCTTCCCTACGAGCTGGTCCTCAAACCCGGGGATGAAGCTGCCGCTGCCCAGCGTGAGGGTCTGGTTTTGCGCCGTGCCGCCCTCGAACTGCACGCCCTCCGAAAAGCCCGCGTAGTCCAGCACCAGCTCGTCGCCAAGTCGGCTCGGGCGGTCCGTCACAGGGATGATGCGGGGGTTCTGCTCGATCAACTGGTCGATCTGCCGGTCGATCCGCGCGTCCGACACGATCGCGCGCTCCAGCGTGCCGCGAAGGCCTTTGTAGGGAATCATTGGTTCATACACTTCCGTTCCTATTCATTGGAATCAAGATATCATATTATCAAATCCTCGTCAATCCTTCGGTGTCATTTAACAAAATTAATGATAATAATTTGATAGACATTTATTGACACTGTTGAATAATGATGCTATACTTGTAGACGGTGCCCGACGGCATCGGTGATCGTGATTTTATTGAAGGAGGAAGACCCAAAATGCTTGATCCTACGATTTACAAAGATTGGCAAATCGCGGAGGACGCTGAAAAAAGGCTGCCCCCGGTGGACTATTTCCGCGAGAAGCTCGGACTGCTGCCCGAGGAGATCATTCCCTACGGCAAGACCCCGAAGCTGGACTTCATCAAGATCATGAATCGCCTGAAGGACAAGCCCGACGGCAAGTTCATCGAAGTCACCGCCATCACCCCCACCCCGCTGGGCGAGGGCAAGTCCACCGTGTCCCTGGGCCTGATCGAGGGCCTGGCGAAGATCGGCAAGAACGTCGGCGGTGCGCTGCGGCAGCCCTCCGGCGGCCCGACCATGAACGTCAAGGGCACCGCGGCCGGCGGCGGCAACGCCCTGTTGATGCCCATGACCGAGTTCTCCCTCGGCCTGACCGGCGACATCAACGACATCATGAACGCCCACAACCTGGCCATGGTGGCGCTGAATGCCCGCATGCAGCACGAGCGCAACTACTCCGACGAGGAGATGGTCAAGCACAACATGGGCCGCAGGCTCGACATCGACCCCAAGCGCATCGAGATGGGCTGGGTGCTGGACTTCTGCGCCCAGGGCCTCAGGAACATCATCATCGGCGTGGGCGGCCCCAAGGACGGCTACCTGATGGAGAGCAAGGTCGGCATCGCGGTCGGTTCCGAGCTGATGGCCATACTGGCCGTGGCCCGCGACCTGAAGGACCTCCGCGAGCGCATCGGCAAGGTCGTCGTGGCCTACAGCCGCTCCGGTGAGCCCGTGACCTGTGAGGATCTGGAGGTTGCCGGCGCCATGACTGCCTGGATGCGCAACACCATCAATCCCACCATGTGCTACACCGTGGAGCATCAGCCCGTGCTGATCCACGCCGGCCCCTTCGCCAACATCGCCATCGGCCAGTCCTCCGTCATCGCGGACCGCCTGGCGCTCAAGCTCTTCGACTACCACGTCACCGAGTCCGGCTTCGCCGCCGACATCGGCTTTGAGAAGTTCTGGAACGTCAAGACCCGCCTGTCCGGGCTGACCCCGAACGTCTCCGTCATCGTGGCCACCGTCCGCGCGCTCAAGATGCACGGCGGCGGACCCAAGGTCGTTCCCGGCCGTCCCCTGCCCGTGGAGTACACCGAGGAGAACCTTGAGCTCGTGGAGAAGGGCTGCGAGAACCTGTTCCACCACGTCAACACCGTTTTGAAGTCCGGCATCGTGCCCGTGGTGTGCATCAACCAGTTCTACACCGACACCGACAACGAGATCGCCCTGATCAAGCGCCTGTGCGCCGAGCGCGGCGTGCGCTGCGCCCAGTCCAACCACTGGCGCTACGGCGGCGAGGGCGCGGTGGAGCTGGCCCAGGTCGTCGTGGAAGCCTGCGAGCAGAAGCCCGAGATCAAGTTCCTGTACGACCTCGACATGCCGCTCAGGGAGCGCGTGGAGCGCATCGCCAAGGAAGTCTACGGCGCGGACGGCGTCGACTGGGCGCCCCTGGCCATTGAGAAGGCCAAGCGCTTCGAGAGCGATCCCAAGTACGCCGACTACTGCACCATGATGGTCAAGACCCACCTGTCCCTGTCCCACGACCCGACCCTCAAGGGCGTGCCGAAGGGCTGGCGGCTGCCCATCCGCGACATCCTGGAGTACGGCGGAGCGAAGTTCCTGTGCCCGATGGCTGGCACCATCTCCATGATGCCCGGCACCGCCTCCGACCCGGCCTATCGCCGCGTGGACGTGGATACCGAGACGGGCAAGGTTTCCGGTTTGTTCTGACATTATAATTAGGAATTAGGAATGAGGAATGATCAATGTGCGTGGACTCCTGCGGATTTATCGTATGGGAGCCGGCATCTTCAATTCCTAACTCCTAATTCCTAATTCCTGACTTTTTCGTGGGTGGCAGCGATGTCACCCATATTTCAAGTAAAGGAGCGTTCAAAATGGCAGTTGATTTCACCCAGAACTCCTGTCGGGAGTTTGTTGAGGTTCTGGCCTCCAACGCCCCGGTCCCGGGCGGCGGCGGCGCGGCGGCGCTGGTGGGCGCCATCGGTACGGCGCTGGGCAACATGGTGGGCAGCCTGACGGTTGGCAAGAAGAAGTACGCCGCCGTGGAGGCGGAGATCATCGCGCTGAAGGCGAAGTGCGACGACCTGCAAAAGCAGCTTCTGGACCAGGTGCCCGCCGACGCGGAGGGCTTCGAGCCGCTGGCGAAGGCCTACGGCATCCCGAAGGACGATCCCAACCGTGATAAAGTGCTGGAGGAGGCCACCATCGTGGCGTGCAGGGTGCCCATGAAGATCATGGCGCTGTGCTGCGAGGCCATCGAGGCTATTGCCGTTTTCGCCGAGAAGGGCTCCCGGCTGGCGGTCTCCGACGCGGGCTGCGGCGCGGTGTGCTGCAAGGCGGCGCTGCAGGCGGCGAGCCTGAACGTGTTCATCAACACCAAGTCCCTCAAGAACCGCGAAATGGCCGAAAAGCTCAACGCCGAGGCCAACGGCATGCTGGACAGGTACTGCGCCATGGCCGACGAAATCTTCGCCGCGGTGCGCAAGAACTTCGACTGAAAAAAGCGGAACGGCTGAACCGGCCGACGGTGGAACGCGAATCGCCATTCCTGTTCCCTGTTCCCTGTTCCCTGTTCCCTCTACGGAGGTAAACAATATGGCAAAGCTGTTACTGGGCAAGGAGGTCACCGCCGCGCTGAACGCGAAGCTCCAGGCGCGGGTGGAGGCGCTGAAGGCGAAGGGCATCACCCCGAAGCTGGGCATCGTGCGCTGCGGCGAAAACCCGTCGGACCTGTCCTATGAGAAGGGCGCGACGGCCCGCGCGGAGCTGATCGGCGTGGCGGTCGAGAAGTTCGTGTTGCCGGAGGACGTGACCAAGGCGGCGCTGATCGACCAGATCAAGGCCATCAACGCCGACGACACCATCCACGGCGTATTGATGTTCCGGCCCCTGCCGAAGCACCTCAAGGCGGACCAGGACGAGATCTGCAACGCCCTCGATCCCGCCAAGGACGTGGACTGCATGACCGACCTGTCGAACGCGGGCGTGTTCGAGGGCCGCAAGGACCTGGGCTTCCCGCCCTGCACCCCGCAGGCTTGCATGGAGATACTGGACTACTACGGCATCGACTGCAAGGGGAAAAAGGCCGTGGTGATCGGGCGCTCGCTGGTGGTGGGCAAGCCCGCCGCCATGATGCTGATGGGCAAGAACGCTACCGTCACCGTGTGCCACACCCGCACCGTGGACGTGCCCAAGGAGGCCCGCGAGGCGGACATACTGGTGTCCTCGGCGGGCGTTTTGAAGAGCCTGACCAGGGATTACGTGAAGCCCGGCCAGATCGTCATCGACGTGTCCATCAACTGGGACCCTGAGAAGGTCAACGCCAGGGGCGGCAAGGGCGCCATCGCGGGCGACGCGGTGTTCGAGGAGGTCGAGCCCATCGTGGACGCCATCACCCCCGTGCCCGGCGGCGTGGGCAGCGTGACCACCAGCGTGTTGATCGGCCATGTGGTCGAGGCGGCTGAGAGGAGAGCGTGATAGCGTGGAAACCATACGCAAAACAGAGGCTGGGCGGGTGCTTCGGGCGCTGATGTGCGCCTTTACCGCGGCATTTTTGATCGGCGCGGTGCTCGCGCCCGACAGAGGCGCCATGTTTTCCGGCCTGGGGCGCATCTGCACGCTGCCGGCGCAGCTGACCAAGGACTACTTCAAGCCTGAGCTGGGCAGCATTTCCGGCACGATGCTCAACTACTTCCTGGTGGGCGCGGTGTGCTGTGCGCTGATGTTCCTGCCGGGCGCGAAGGTCGGCGGCGGCACGGTGCTGGGCTACTTCCTCACGCTGGGCTTCTGCTCCTACGGCATGAACATATTAAACATACTGCCGCTGATGCTCGGCGTGGCCGTGTACTCCCTGTTGCGGAAGCAGCCCTTCGGCAAAAACCTCAACTTCTTCATGTTCACGACGGCCATCAGCCCGCTGATCACGCAGGTGCTGTTCTACTATCCCGTCATGGGGGAGACACCGCACCTGACCTTCGCGGGCGTGCTGCTGGCGCTGGTGATCGGCGTGATCGCCGGGTGCGCCATGCCCGCGCTGTGCGCCCACTCCCCGGCCTTCCACAAGGGCTACGACCTGTACAACGCCGGGCCCGCGGCGGGCTTCCTGTGCTTTCTGATCTACGCGGCGCTCTACAAGATCGCGGGCGTCGAGGCCCCCGCCATCGGCGCGGACCTGGGCGACGGCAACCACCTGTTCGTGAACGCCTTCTGCATCGCGCTGTTCGCGCTGTGTATCGTGTTCGGCTTCCTGTTAAACGGCGGCGTGAAGGACTACGGCAGACTGCTCATGGATTCCGGCTACAAGAGCGACTTCACCGCGAAGTACTCCGTGGGCGCGAACATCATGAACATGGGCGTGTACGGCCTGTTCATCGTGCTCTACTACAACCTGATCGGCGCGAAGTTCACCGGCCCCACCATGGGCGCGATATTCTGCATGCTGTGCTGCTGCTGCAACGGCGCGACGCCGCTCAACGTGTTCCCGATCATGATCGGCTACGTGATTATGGGCCTTATGAATAAAGCCGGGATCACCGCCTTCGCCGTCAACGCGCAGGCCAACATCGTGGGCCTGTGCTTCGCCAGCGGCCTCGCGCCCATCTCCGGCGAGTACGGCATCGTGGCCGGCATCGTGGCGGGCATGCTGCACTACTGCCTGGTGACCAGCGTCCCCGGCATACACGGCGGCTTCAACCTGTACAACGGCGGCTTCACCGCGGGCATCGTGTGCTTCATATACGTGCCCATACTGGAGCATTACTTCAAGAGCAAATCGCAGAGAAAACACGCCTGACACGACGAGAGGGAACCGCGCGCGGTTCCCTCTCGTTGCGTCAGGAATCTGTGATTATGATATCCACCGGGATGTCGTGATCCTCCACCTCCAGGTGATCGAGCATCTGAAAGTCGTAGCACAGCGCCACCAGCGGGTGGCCGGGCTCGGCGGCCAGGAAGCGGTCGTAGTAGCCGCCGCCGTAGCCCACGCGGTGGCCCTCGGGATCGAAGGCCAGCCCGGGCATCAGCACCAGGGCGGTCGCGTCGTCGGCCACAGGGCCGTCGGCGACGGGCTCCGGGATGCTGTACGCGCCCTGGGGGGCGAGGCCGTCGAAGCTGTCGATCCAGATGAAGGCCATCTCCCGGCCCATGACCTTCGGCACCGCCACGCGCTTGCCGTCGGCCCAGGCGCGCGCGATGATGGGATTGGTGCGCACCTCCTGGTTGAAGGACAGGTAGGCGTACAGCGACCGGCAGGCGCGGTATTGCGGCGTCTCAAACAGCCTTTCGGCCAGTATCGCGCTGCGGCGCCCGACCTCCTCCGGGGTCAGGGCGCGCTTTTTTGCGCCGATTTCACGGCGCAGGGCCCTCTTGTCCATGGTCATGCCTCCCGTGCGCGGGGATTGCGCAGTATGTATTCCCGGGAATCCTCCACGGTGCCGCACCGCGTCTCGTACTTGATGGTTTTGACGTACTCAAAGCCGCACTTTGCGATCACCCGTTCCGATTGACGGTTCCACCGGAAGTGCCCGACGAGCACGAAGTCCAGCTTCACCGTGTCGAACAGGTACTTCGTGACGGCCCGCACCGCCTCGGGCATGAGGCCCCGTCCCCAGAGGGTCTTGGACAGCACGTAGCCGATCTCCCGGCCCCGCAGGTTTGCAAGCTCCGGGAAGGCGGCCTCGTTGTAACGCTCGATGCCCACGGAGCCCACGGCCCTGCCCTCATGGACGATGGCAAAGGTCTTGTTTTCCCGGATGAACATGTCGAGGATCTCCCGGGACTCGTCGAGGCTTCGATGGGGCGTCCACCCGGCCATCTGCCCGACGCCGTCCTCCCGGGCGTAGGCGTAGAAGTCGTCGAGGTCGCTTACCTGCCATGGCCTAAGCGTCAGGCGCTCGGTGCGCAGGGCGACGCCCGTCAAATCAATGTTCGCGTTCACAGTACCACCTCGCTTGTGTAGCATCCGGCCCGCCTGCGGCGGCTATCTCTTTTTATACAGCACGAGCTCCGGATTGACGCCATCCTTTTCGTAGGTGCAGACCAGTATGAAGTCCATGCAGGCCACGACGCCGAAGCAGCGCTCGCCGCCAAATTCGGATTCCAGCTGGTTTCCCAGATAGGTCGTCTGGTCGTTCAAGAATTTGACCCTGGCGCCGCTGGAAAGGGGATACTCCAGGTTCACAAACCGCCCGACGAGGGCGTTCAGCTTTTCGACCCTGGGCATTCCCTCGATGTGGAGCGCGTTGATCTCGTCGATCAGCTGCTTTTTGAACGACTCGAACTGCCCGTCGTCGCTGAGCTGGTCGTAGCGCTTCCAATAATCCAGCGTAGGCAGCGTCTGCTTCAGGTAGGCGCGGGCCTGTTCCTCGGAGATGCCTTTCTCGACCATGTGCCCCACGCAGACGTCGATCAGGTCGTCCATGTTGCTGTAGGTGTAGGTTCCGTCGGCGTAGCACCACTGGCAGTAGTGCTCGTTGGGGGTGCCGTCCCTGTCCCTGCCGATGATGTCGTCCTCCAGCGGCATGCCGCAGCACTGGCAGATCAACTTCTGCGGAGAGCCGAGCAGCGTGTTGATGGAGACGTGGAAGAGCCTCGACAGGAGCTTGAGCGTCTCTGTGTTCGGCACGGTTTCGCCGTTTTCCCAGCGGGAGACCGCCTGCCGGGTGACGAACACTCTTTCGGCCAGCTCGTCCTGGGAGAGGCCCATGTTTGTCCTGAGCTTATGGATCACGTTCTGCGCATTCATCGCAAGTACCTCCCGAAATCTGATTGTAGCATCATTGTACTATAGAGATACCTGTCGCGCAAGCAACTCGCTGTTGCGGTCATCTGTCGCATGTACAAAATGCCCTCCCACCCGAAATGTATTTCGGGCGGGAGGGATGGCCAATGACAGACTGCCTTTTGGGGATTACATCAGAGGCTCCATGCCCAGCACGGGATGGCCGACCTCGGTGAGGAAGTTGAGCAGCTCCTCGGGATCCTCGGTGCAGACGGTCTCATCGGCGATCATGTCGGTGAAGTTGTCGATGCCGTAGAGCTCCTTGGCGGACTCGTTCAAGCGCTCGGCGATCTGCTCCTTGAGGGCCTTCGGCAGCCAGACGATGCGGGCCAGGCCGCCCTCGGCCTTGATGAACTTCTTGGAGGCGATGAAGTGCTTGCCGTGGCCCATGAAGCCGGGGGTCTGCACGCCGCCGCCGGTCATGGAGGCCAGCTCGCTGAAGCTCATGCCCATGGGGGTGAGGCCCACGTGCTCGCGGTTGACGATGACCACGCCGTTGGACAGGGGCTCAATGCCGCAGATGCACTCGAAGCAGCCGCAGGAGGTCATGGGATCCTCCATGATGGAGTACAGGGTGACCTGCTCCAGCGCGCCGTGGGAGTACTTGTTGACGGCCTCGTTGACGTCCTCATAGCGGCCGGTGCGCTCGTCGATCATGCGGGTCTTGGGCACGATCTGGCAGGGGCCGTTGGGGTCGAGCTCGTTGGTGGCCTTGGCGTCCAGCCAGGAGACGGCGCCGCACAGGCCCAGGCGCTCGGGGGTGACGATACACACGTGGGACGGGGAGAACGCCTGGCAGAGGATGCAGGTGTAGAACACGTCCACGGACTCGTCGGTCATGCTCTTGAGGCGCTCGTCGCGCAGGTCGAAGACGTGGTTCGCCTCGGCGCGCAGCTCCTTGACCTTCTCGGGATCGGTGTAGATCTTCACCTGGCACTTGTCCACGACGGTGTCGTACTCGGACTTGATCTTGGCGTAGAGCACCTCGCCGATGTGCTTCGCGCGGAAGCCGGCGTCGAAGGAGGCGTTGGACACGCGGATGCGGATCATGTCGCGCTGGCCGGTGTGCATGACGCCCTCGATGCAGTTGAGGAAGGAGTGGAACTTGCGCTCGAACACGCCCTCAAAGTCGGGCTGCATGGTCTTGCCGGCGACCTCGACGATGTAGGCGATCGGGATCTTCGCGCCCACCTCAAAGGCGTCGAAGTCGGGGCCCTCCACGGTGATCAGGTGATCCTCGATCTCGTGGGGCTCCCTCATGCGGACCAGCTCGACGCAGTCCACGCGGGAGCCGTCCATCTCGATGCGCATGTCCTTCTTGCGGATGATCTCGCCCTCGAAGGCGGAGGAGAAGGCCACGGGGATGTCGATGTTGGTGACCTTGATCTTGATGTCGCGGGCTTCGAGGGAGGTCTCGATCCAGTCCTTGGTGTTCTTGTAGACGATCAGGGACTTCGGCACGGGCCAGGTGGGATCATGGTCGTCGTTGGTGATGACCGGGAAGCCCATCTTGATGGCGCCGGCGCCGCAGGCCACGACGATGTCCGCCACGGGCGCGTAGGCGTTGACGAAGGCGAAGATGCGCTTGAAGGTGTAGTCATGGAACGCCTGGGCGTCGCCGGGCTGGGTCGCGCCGAAGATGAAGGTGGCGCGGCACACCAGGGAGATGATGTGGCCCACGGCCCAGATGTCGGGGCCGACGGCCACGGCGCGCACGTTGAAGCCGGTGGTCATGCCCAGGGAGTGCACCTGGTCGATGATGCCGCCGATCATGAACACGAAGATGCCGCGGGCCTGATAGCCCTTGACGGTCTCCAGCGCTTCCTCAGCGGTGGGGGCGGGGCCGATCATGACCACGAAGCCCGGGATGTCGCGGGTGACCAGCGGCACGCCCAGCTCGCGCACCTCGGCGTCGGAGAAGTGGCCGTGGTACTGGGTGTTCTCGTAGGGGGTGGGGGTGCGGGCGTATTTGCAGGCCTCGATCACCTCGGCGGCCATGGCGGTGGCGACGCCGGAGTCGAAGATGGACTTGGTGCGGTTCTCGCGGGTCATCATCTTGCGGATCTCGGCAAGCGCGGCCTTCAGCTCGCCCAGCGTGGTGACCTTGATGCCCAGGTAGGCGTAGATGCAGGCCAGGAAGTAGGCGGTGTCGGGCATCTGCATCGCGGCGTCCTCGCCCAGCTCGGCGATGACGGCGTTCAGCTCCTCTTCGGCCTTGAAGTACATTTCATCGGAACCACGGAATACAGTCTGAAACAGTCCCATGTATGCTAACATTCCTTTCATGATAGATTCTGTTGAGTGTTACGCTTTTTCAGCATCGATCCTTGCCTTGATGGCGCGAATCTCCTCGACGGTTGCGGGGCTGGTGTCGTAGGGCGACATGCCGCGCCGGTCGGCGTCGATCACCTCGCCGGAGTAGTGGATGAAGCCCAGGAGCGCGTCCTCGGGGATGCGCTGTCTCAAAAACGCCTCATCCTGCGCGTCGCGCACCTTGTTGGCCACCACGCGCACCCGGTGGACGCCGATGTCGGCGGCCAACTGCTTGACCTTTTCGTAGGTCTGGATGCTGCGGGCGCCGGGCTCGATGACCACGATGAACTGGTCCATCATGCTGGCGGTGCCGCGGCCCAGGTGCTCCAGTCCGGCCTCCATGTCCATGATCACCACGTCGTCCTTGCGGAAGACGAGGGAGGACAGCACGGCCTTGAGCATCACGTGCTCGGGGCACACGCAGCCGGAGCCGCCGGTTTCCACCGTGCCCATGACCAGCAGCTTCACGCCGTTGATCTCGCGGGCGTAGGTGTCGGGGATATCGCTCACCTGCGGATTGAGCTTGAAGAACTTGTTCAGGTTGTTCGCGCCGGTGCGCTCCTCAACCAGCTTGCGCATCCTGGAAATCGGGGTGATCGCGTTGACCTCCTCCTCCGAAAAGCCCAGCGCCAGGCCCAGGTTCGCGTCCGGGTCCACGTCCGCGGCCAGCACGGTGCGGCCCTCGTCCGCGTAGAGCCGCGCGAGCACGGCGGAGAGTGTGGTCTTTCCGACCCCGCCCTTTCCGGTGACGGCAATCTTCATCGTTCGCTCAATCCTCTCGAATTATAGTGACAGGGAAGCCCTGTCTGTCAGATGCCCAGCGCGACGCGCTTCTCTTCGATGCGCTCGATCATCTCGTCGCCCATCTTCTCGATGTCGAGTTCGACGGTGAAGTTCGCGCCGACCCAATCCTTGATGCTGCCCTGCAACAGCGCCTCCACGCCGGGGCCGCCCTTGGTGTAGGGGTTGACGCCCAGGAAGGTGTCGATGCCGGTGGCGACGACGTAGTTGCCGATGGAGACCGCCTTCTCGGACATGTACTCGGGGGCGCAGCCCACGACGGGGATCTCACAGATGTCGATGCCCCAGTCCTTGGCGATATCGGCGGCCAGAATCATCATGCGGGAAATGTCAACGCAGGAGCCCATGTGCAGAATCGGCGGGATGTCCACCAGCTGGCAGACGCGCTTCAGGCCCTCGCCGCAAAGCTCCTTGGCCTCCTTGCTCAAAAGGCCCGCCTTGCCCGCGGCCTGGGCGGAGCAGCCGGAGACGATGACGATCACGTCGTTGGCGATGAGCTTCTTCATCAGCTCGACGTGGGCGTAGTCGGGACGCACGCGGGGGTTGTTGCAGCCCACCAGCGCGACCGCGCCGCGCAGCACGCCGGACTTCACGCACTGGATCAGCGGGATCATGGTGTTGATCGGATCCAGGTGGCTGTTGGTGACGCCGTCCAGGCACTTCTTGATGGCCTCGACGGAGTAGCCCACGGTGGCGTTGGTCTTGAGCTGGGGAATGTGCACCAGCTCGGGCTTGCGGTTCTTGAAGTTGCGCACGGCCATCTCCACGATCTTGCGGGCGTTGGCGCCGGCGTTGGCTTCTTCGAACTTAATGAAATCGGAATCGGGCATCTGCGCGATTTCGGAGGTGGTGATGAACTTGGTGTGGAAGCACTTGGAGAGCGGGCCCAAGGCCGGGAAGATGCACTGCACGTCCACCACGATGGCCTCGCAGGCGCCGGTCAGCACCACGTTCTCCTGCTGGAGGAAGTTGCCGGCCATCGGGATGCCGTGGCGCATGGCCACCTCGTTGGCGGTGCAGCACACGCCGCAGACGTTGATGCCCTTCGCACCCATCTCCTTGGCCAGGGAGACCATCTCGGGATCCTGCGCGTAGAACACGACCATCTCGGACAGCGACGGATCATGGCCGTGGACGATGATGTTGACCATGTCCTCTTCCATGACGCCCAGGTTGGCGTTGGTGTCAATGGGCTTGGGGGTGCCGAAGAGCACGTCGGAGAACTCGGTGCCCATCATGGAGCCGCCCCAGCCGTCGGACAGGCCGGCGCGCAGGGACTGACGCACCAGCGCCTCCGCCTTGGAGGAACAGCCCATGTGGGTCATGTGCATGGACTGGGAGACCTCGCGGTCGATGGCGCGGGGCTCGATCTCGGCGTCGTGCCAGACCTTCTGGCGCACCTCGGGGGCGCGCTTGAGGAAGCGCTGCACGCCGAAGGGCTTGCCGTACTCCATCAGGCCCGTCTCGGCGACCTCATGCGCGAGGTCGTAGATGTCGCGGCCCTCGGTCTCGATGCCCCATTCCTTGGCGATGCGGATCAGCTTCTCCGGGTCCTTGACCTGGTAGTCGCCGCCTTCCTTGGCCAGGTAGAGCACGTTGGCGATGTTGCGGCCGTGGTCGGAGTGCGTGGCCGCGCCGCCGGCGGTGAAGCGCAGGTAGTTGCGGCCGACGATGCCGTCGCGGTCGCAGCCGCAGATGCCGCGGGGCGCCTTGGGGGTGATGCGGCAGGGGCCCATGGTGCAGATGCGGCAGCAGATGCCCTCTTCGCCGAACTTACAGTGCGGGGTCTGATTCTTCACGCGCTGCTGCCAGGTGTCGGCGCCGACCTTCTGCGCGGTTTCGAGCAGACGGTTGGTCGCGGCTTCCATCTCTTCGAGAGTGATGAAGGTTTTGGTGATCTCGCTCAATTTGATTTCCTCCCAAATCTTATTAGGCTTGAAACAAAGGATCGGCGAAGCCCCGCGGCATGCTTGCACACAAAACGCCCACGGGATATGTCCCCACACACAGTGAAGCCATAAACCCTTGAGCTGCGCGCAAACCGTGACAGCACACACCAATCCACGGTCAGATTTATTTTATCAAATGCCTGTCACAAAGTCAAGGTCATATCCCCCCCTGGGGCATAGCCGAAGCCCGATATTTCAATAAATCCGTGTAAAATTACGATGAATGCAACCCTTTCATGTAACGGTTAGGTATCTATAAATTAAGTTAGGATTTACAAATATGCCCTTGCTCCTGTATAATAGTGACACTACAATAATTGGGAGGTAATCCTCATGAAAAAGCTGGCGGTCAAAAAGGGCATCGAGTGTATGGCGTGTTTAAGCTGCGTGCGCGCATGCTCCGAGGCGTTTTACAAGGTGTTCGACCCGGACAAAAGCTGCATCCGGATCGTGGACAACAAGGGCGAAGTGAAGGTCAAGACCTGCATACAGTGCGGCAAGTGTGCCCGCACCTGCCCGAACAACGCCATCACCCAGAATCCCAAGACCGGCGTGTATATGATCAACAAAAAGCTGTGCACCGCCTGCGGCGAGTGCGTGAAGGCCTGCCCGATGCAGGTCATGACCCTGGGCGACACCGCCACCAAGTGCA
>CADASI010000016.1 GCA_902790525.1 uncultured Eubacteriales bacterium | reverse complement strand
GGTTGTCAAGGCTGGCGGAAATCGACGAAACATCTCTTTTTCTCGGCTTTGGGGCTTGACAAAGCTTAGCTGGTCTCTCGTAGAAATCGACAGACCTGCCGGCCTGTGCGATTTCCGATTGAAAAATAATGCCGCCAGTATCCCGGAAACGGAGTACGCAGACGGCATCTTTCCTGTTTTTGTCCTGTTATTCCACAATAACCGCAGAATCGCTATGATGGTGATCTGATGGTGAAATGTAGTCAAATCACCTTCTTTCCGAGCCTTATCTCTAAAGATGTAGGCGTTTTGAATGCAAAACACCATCAAAACGACTGTGCTTTATAAGAGCTTTTCCACCTCCAAGATATTCCGGGCAGCGGCTTGTTGGCGTATTCGTTGGTTGTTAATCCTGACAGGGCAGCAATGCGCCAGTACCCTGTCGAATATCCTGGCATGGGAAATGTCCCTTGGCGCTCTCATCTGCGCCATGCTCAGATTTGTCGTGACGATCATAGGCTTTCCGCTTTGGCATCGGCTATCAATGACGCTGAATACCTGCTCCACGGCAAAGCTGGAGTCATGTTCCGCCCCGAGATCATCGATTACCAGCAAACGATAGCGGTTTAATTCATCCAGAAAAGCATTGCGGTCAGGACCTGTCATGCCCATCATCTGGTTCATAATCCGCATGAAGTTGGTCATGTAAACAGGTACCCCCTGTTCCATCAGGGCATTGGCTACGCAAGCCGCGATGAAGGTCTTGCCGGTTCCGACATTGCCCCACAACAGGAGCCCCATTCCACGGGCCTCCATATCGTTGAAAAGCTCAACATAACGCTTAGCTTTAGAAATCACGGGATTGTAGCCTTTGTCGTTCTCAAAGGTAAAATCCAGCAATCGCCTGTCCCGAAAGCACTCACGCTTGAGGCGTTCGATTTCCTCCACCCTTCGTTTGGCCTCGCGCATGGCGTCCTCCGCATCCCTTTCCGCTCGTTTACAGTCGCACAGAACTGGCGGGCAGAACACGATGCTGCCGTCGCTTGAACGGATCGCGGTCTGTCGGGGCGTATGACAGTACCGACAGTACACCAGTCCGTCTTGCTCGTTCACATATTCGTCCTCCGCGAGCCTCCTGTCACGAAACATATTGCCAAGCACTTCCTGTATGCTGTTCACAGTGATTCTCCCTCCTTGTACTCATAGCTGATCGCCGCGTAGCTGTCCTTCGACCTCCGTGCCCAGCTTTGAAGGGCTGCCTCATAGTTCTGATAAGTCTTGCCGGTCGAAGCCAGATAGCAGGACATATCATCCAGCAACGGCTGGATTTGCGGATAGACGCGGCACAACCGGGCATATTCCTCGTCCGAGAGAAAGACGTTTTCAAACTGTCCGTAGCCTCGGATACTCTTGCTCTGTTGTTTTTGCTCTATAGCTTTTTCTCTATAGTTTTTACTTCCCGGTAATGGATTACCGCCGTCGCCGGTAATGGAGTACCGCTGACAGCGGTCATCTGTTACCGCTGTGGCCGGTAGTGCGTTACCGTCATCGGCGGTAATCCGATACCGCTGACGGCGGTCATCTGTTACCGGCACGGTTGGTTCGGGCGGTAATGGACTACCGCCCGTGGCCTGTGAAGATTCCGCGCCGTCTCGCGGCACCTTCACGTAGATGTAGTCGGCCTTGCCGATTCCCTGGTGAATCTTTTCGATCAAGCCCTTCTCTGCGAGTGCGTTGAGGGAAAGCCGAATGGTTTTTTCGCTGCGATGGAGCGTAACAGCCAAGTCGTCAATGGTATAGATAATGACGGCTCGGCCCTTTTCATCTGTCCATCCCTCTCGGCTGAGACTGAGCCTCGCACGATCCAGCAGAAGCACATACACAAATATGGCAACCGGCAACAGTTCGGTATCAAACAAGCATCGAGGAAACACCAGATAGGGCGGCATCTGAGTTTCCCTGGTCAGGTAATCGCAGGTCATTCGCCGAGATAATCCCAGGGGATTTCATCGTCAGGAATGGTATCTTCCCCAGCTTCCTTCCCGGGACGTTTTACATCATCCGCAGGTAATGGAACATGTGCCGGAAATGCCATGCCGCCCTGCACGGCGAAACCGGAAAGAAATGCCGGAAGCGCAAGTCTCAAAGCCTCTTGTGTCATGCTCATGATTTTTTCCGCATAGCTCCGTCCGATTTCTTCCTCTGTTCGTATTTGTGTGTTCAGACTTGATAAAAACACATCCATTGCTCTTAAAAAGGTTTCCGAGTACGACCATCCCTTTTCCAGTCGCAGTTGATGCAAAGCATGCCAAACCTGACGATCCTTGTCTCTGTCGAGATTTAGTCGAATACTGAGTATCTTCGTGCTCACGATTTATCCCTTCTTCGCAGGCTGGAGCTGGCCAGCGTTTCATATCCCTTCGCCGTCGCGCACAGGTCGTCGATGATGGTCACGCGGGTTTCGTCGTACTCTCCGAAGTTCCGCACCAGGCAGCCCCCGCCGCCGACGATCATCAACCGCACCAGCGCGGGATCGTATTCGTATTTGCGCAGGGTGGCGAATATGTCTGCGGTATACTTCTTCGCCACAGCCGTGATGCAATCGAGATACTTCCCGGCGATGTCGGCGGTGCCCGTGCGGAGCACCTGTTCCACGATGGATTCGTCAATCTTCAGGCCGAAGTTGTCCATGATGGCGTTCTTCGCTTGAATCATACACTGGTTGACGCCTAACTTTTCCGTCCAGGAGCGATCCTCCATCGGCTTGCGGTTGATGATGTACAGCACGTTCATCGTGCCGTTGCCGATGTCCGCCAGCAGGTTCGTCCCCTTCAGGCTGCCGAAGCTGTTGACCACAGCGGCAAAGCCCTGGGGATAGACGCTGCACCCCACAATGTGAACGTGGTAATCCTTGCCGTTGTAATGATAATCAACCTCCTTATTCCGCAGCAGGTATTCCTTGAAGCTCTCCCGCTGCTTGCGCACCCACGTCAGGGGCAGCCCCGCCGCGAGGTAGACGTCCGCTTCGTAAATTTCCCGCTGATTCAGTTCGCGGGCGATGCCCATGAGTGTGAGCAGGTAGAAATCCTCGTCCATCGCCTTGTTGACGATAAACTCCTTGTGCCCTTCCCCGATACGGTAATACTTCCCACCGTATTCGAGAATGTTGCCTGTGAAGATGGGCTCACTGTCATATTCCGTGATTCCTGTCGGCGTAATCGTGTTCGCCGTCTTGATGTTCCCGTAGCCGTGATCGATGCCGATCACGGCGATTTTCTTTTCATTCAGATAAATCATAGAGTCCTCCTTGATTTATTTTGTGTTCTCTGGAAAAGACGCCCTGCAAATCCTTTCTCTCCGGAAGCACGACATCTCTGAAATACCGGCAAAGCGGGCTGTCCCGATAAGCGAGGCCCAGCATATAGCAGTCCGCGTTCAGCGGCAGGCAGCCTTCCAGGGCGTCATAATTGCCGCATTGTTCTACAACAGCCCGCCGAACTGCTCTCAATTCCGATTTCGTCAATTCACCGGGACGATACATTCATTTCACCTCCTGTTGGCATAAGAAAACCACCCGGCACCGAAGTGTCGGATGGCATGTCGTTCTATGGTTGTCGTTCTGTGAGTGATCCTGCCTTTATCCATCAGGAATGGATGAACAGGCGAAGCCGGGCATTGAAGCATGCGGTGGCTCTGTCCGAATCTTTGATTCGAACAGAACCATCCGCGCCTATTGGCGCGGATAACTTTGCCGGAGGCAAAGTTACCTTCGTCCCTCCATGATACCTATGGAGATGTAGGGCAGGATAAAGATGATGAAACTCACCGCCATCAGCGGGATGATCTCCTGAAAGGTCGCCGTCTGAAAGGCAAGGCAGGTCAGTCCAATGCAGAACAGCGCGCTTGCCGCCAGGCAGAATATCCAGTGGGACATGGCGATGGCAAAGAAAACTGTCCAGAATGCCAGCCTGCTGATGAGCATCAAGGCAAAGGCGGGGATCTTCAATATCCATCGAATGACGCGCATGACGGTCCCTCCCATCATAATGTGGCCGTGTCGTTTTTTTCATGGTTTCTGCGTCTGGATTCCCAATAGGCTTTCATGATCGTCTGCGCCATTTCATCCTTGCACACGCCGGGAAGGTGTTCGTCAAGCATCAAGGAAATTATCTGTTGGGTCAATATCCGCGCATGGTTCTCACGGGAATGATCCGCCCGTATGAAGGCAAAGGCTTCCAGGGATGACGTGCCTTCCACAAGCGCCTCGCGGGAGACACCCAGCGCATCGGCCAGTTGGGTCAATAGTTTCTCCGTCCGGGGGAATGTCGTTCCGGCCTCGTACCCGAAGATGGTGCGCGGGGATACCCCGGCCAATTCCGCAAGGGCATTTTGCGATAACCGCCTCTTCTTGCGAAGATCGCGCACACGTTCACCGAAGGTCATGACACACATCCCCCATGAATCATAAGCATTGTCGTTCATCGCATCACAAATTGCGAAAAGAAGAGATTAACGCAATTTGAATTGCGATTTCAGTATATCAGTGTTTTACACGGATGTCAATACTCTCTTTTGTAAAAACGCAATTTGATTTTCGTTTCTTACCGAAATCATTCAAAATGATTCAAACAAACTACCTGATCCCACCAAAGATATTTATTACTAATTATTTACAATTATATTTATATGATATGAATATATCATTACTAAGCTGACACATGAGTGATAGGTAGTATTTCCAGATGAGCCCATCGGGCCGCAACGGGTCAAAAGAATCCATAAACTACAGGATAAATTCTTGATAGAGAAAGACTCTTGAAAAACCGTTAGTTTCTATGCCTGGTTTCCGTGACACCAACGCTCATTAATGCAAGTCCGAATGCCAGGCAAGTAGTGACCGATCAACGCAAATCCTTTGTGCCTTACCTGGCGGAAAGGGTTTTTTAATGTCCCGACATACTTTCCCGACAGAACTCACGACCATCCGTTGCTACAATGCCCGCGGCCCGCCTTTCATCTTTTCTTTGTTTGGTAATTGAACTGCGAAGAAAGGATGAAAGATATGTGTGAATTCACAGAGCCTTCGAGCAAGCAGAAGGCTGAAGATGAAAACAAGGACAAGATGTATGTCCTGACGGATGCTATTGGAAGGAAACACTATTTCATTGCAGGAGAGAATGGCGTGACAGAGGAATGGATCGCCCGACTTCGACACGACGAAAACAAGATTCATAGTGATGACTACCATTTCTATTACAGATGGAATGGAAAGCAATACAACCGCCGTGTTTTGAGTATTGATGCGATCCCAGCGGATGAATTGAATCGTTCTCCCTCCATAACAGCATCGAAGGATTTACTGACCACTCTTATTGAGGAACAAGAACAAGCCACCTTTGAGCGGAAGTTCAAAGCCGCGATGGATTCTCTCACGGATCGGCAATGGCGGCTTGTCTACAAGATGTTTGATCTGGGTATGTCGGATACGGAGATTGCCGAAGAGGAAGGAGTCAGCAAAATGGCAATCAACAAGCGCTGGAATCGTATCCAGGATAAAATTAACAAAATCTTTTCAGAATAAGGGGGTTTACTTTTGGGCTCTTTTTGCCTTGTCAAGTGAAGGGGTTATTCAATTCCATCTGAAAGCGAGGCAAACAGTCCATGAAAAACATCCGCAACGTATACTTCATGCCCCAGGTGAAGCGGCAATTCGAGAAGGCGAAGGCCGCCCACCCTGAGCTGGGCAATCACATCAACAATCTGCGCGACGAGATAGGCTTCTATCTCGCCGCGCACAAGGCCGCCGGTATTCGCTTTGACAGCAGGAACCTGGAGATCATCTATAGCGAGGGCGTAACCGTCGTTCTGCGCCAGACGCTGGGCATTTGGATCATCACCAGGATCGTCCTGACCCTTCCTGTGAAGGAATACCGACCGGTCTTTGTTTTCAAGCGCGTGAAAGAAGGGGCCCGCGAAGTCATCAGGCGCGTATTCAGGTACTGGCGGTGTGTGTTCAATGCACCCGCCGAGCTTTTGGTATAGCGATGAGCTACCCCTTCAACATTACATGATACGAGGTGAAAGAAAATGAATCACTTGTACATCGACATCGAAACCACCAGCGGCGCGAAGCTGGCGCGCGCGGGCGCGTATCGCTACGCAGAGGACGATAAATTCCGCATCCTGCTCTTCGGCTACGCCGTGGACGACAACCCCATCCACATCGTCAATCTGGAACAGGGAGAGAGCATCCCCCGCGAGGTTTTGGAGGCGCTGGAAGACGCCTCGGTGACCAAGATCGCCTACGACGCCCAATTTGAGCGTGTGTGCCTGTCCCGTTTTCTGGGGCTTCCCGGCAATACCTATCTCTGCCCGGAGCATTGGCGCTGTACGAAGGTTTGGGCCTCCTACCGCGGCCTGCCTGACAGCATGAAGAAGCTGTCTGACGCGCTGGGGGTGCATATTGCCGCCGACCCGGACGTTCAAACCGTGCTGCGCGAAAAGTACATCCACGATCTGCGCAAGGGCGGCAATCAGTCTCTTGAAAGCCGGGAGGATATCCCCGTGGCGCTTCAAACCCTCGGTCAGTGCATTCGTCAGAACCTGACGGCGGAGCGGGCGCTGCATGCGTATCTTCGGAAGTACCCCATGCCCGACACCGAATGGGCAAATTATGCCATTGCGCAGCACATCAATGACCGGGGTGTAAAGCTGGACAGGAAGCTGGTCTCCAACGCCATCAACTGCGACAACTTCTTTCGCGGCAGCGCTGCCAGGCGCTTCAAGGAGATCACCGGCCTGGACAGCGTGGATTCCCCGGCGCAGTTTCGCCATTGGCTCGCGGCCAACGGTGTCCGGGCTGATTCTGTATCAAAGGATGCGGTGACGCGGCTGCGCAAGACCACACCCCTGGAAACGGAGGAGGCTCTGCGTCTGTGGGAGATACTCTCGCGGACGGTAACGCGAAAGTATGATTCCCTCGGCGAGGCGGTCTGCGGGGACGGGCGGCTGCGCGGGCTGTTTCGGTTTTGCGGTCATCCGCTGGGCCGGTTCAGCCACCCGTTGATTCAGCTGGATAACCTGCCCGTCTGCCGTTCTTCCGAGCTTTCCGAGCTGCGTGAGATCGTGCGCTCCGGGGAGTTCAACAACATGGATGGCCTGTGCGAATCCGTGACCGACATCCTGACCCAGCTTTTCGTTACATCCTTCGTCCCGAGACGGAAGTGCCGCCTGCTGGTAGCCGAGTACCCCGCCCTGGAGACGCGGATTCTGGAATGGCTGGTAAGGAACGATTGGGAGGCCCGCGCATGCAGCCGGAATTATGTGCAGGACGAGCAGCCCCGCGTCTCGGAGTATTTTTACGACGATCCGCGCGTAACGCGCCTATGTCTGGACATCGACAACGCCATCCGGCGCTGCCTGACCCATCCCACCATCGCAAAGACCCACGGCCTGCTGTTCACCAGCTACAGCGGAACGCTGTGCATCGGGCTTCCCTCCGGGCGCGCGCTGTGCTATCGGGAGCCGGAGATCATGTTCGGCGTGGACGGCTTCAGCGCTATCATGTACGCGGGCATGAACAAGGACGGCAGGTGGGACATCATGCAGGGCAACGGCGCAAAGTTCCTGCGGGACATCGTGCAGGGATTGGCACGGGATGTGCTTCTGGACGCAATGCGCCGCCTCTCCGAAGCCAATTATCCCATCATCCTGCATCTGGAAAACAAGGTGATTGTGGAAAGCGAGGAGCCCGCCGCGCTCATGGCCATCAGCGCCATCATGGAGCAGCCACCCCGCTGGGCAAAGGATTTGAAGCTGACCACCCAGGGCTACGCCTGCAATCACTATCTGGAGAAGAAGCAGCGCGCTTCGCGCCGTTGAGATCGGCAACCGCTGCATGTTTGATGAATTTGGAGGTATACGCCAATGTCTTCCGTTGAAAGCATCATTCTTCGCCTTGTGGCGACAATCGACATCATCGTCGCAACAATGATTCCCTGGCTCATGGCCCTGGCAGCGGTGGTCGTCTCTGTCTGCGCCGCGCTGCTGGTGCGCCGGATTGTCGGCAGGCTGAACGTCTTTTGAGCGATTCAGCCATGAACGCCATTACGATAATAGCATTCCAAACCACGATGAAACAGGAGGTCAAAGGATAATGAAATACTATCACACCCACAAGCTGGCCGCGCTGCTCATGGCGGCGCTGCTCATGGTGACTTCCACCGCGCCGTATGTCCCGTATGCCTGCGCGGAGGAAACCTACTACAACACCGAGACCCATTACCCGCTGCTCAGCGATGTGCGCGCCCAGCTGGACGCGGATGAAATCGTCTGTGTCGGCGATGTCGATATCAACATGGGCGACATCTTCAATCCCACCGAAGTGTCCGCTTTCAGGGTGGAGGGCACCGGCGCGCCCGCGGACAAGGTCAATATCAGCATCTTCTCCGCGCACGCCACGGACGGAACGGTGTTTACGTCCGGCATGCCCGGCACCTATTTCGCCTATTACATCGTCAAGCCCGTCAGCGGCCATCCGTCCTATGAGGTCAGCCGCAGGATCACGGTCAACGTCGTGGAGCCCGCCGCGCCGGTGGCTGTTGAGGCCGTTGAGCAATCCAAGGAGGATGAGCCCGCCGACGAAGATTCGGAGGATGACCTATATGAAGAACCGGAAACTGATGATTCCGAGGAAGATGCCGACTACGGCGCGGATGAACCCGATGAAGAACCGGATGCTGCCGAGGAATTACCCGAGGCATACGATGAATCTACGGAGACCGACGCCTGGGAAGATCCTTCCGAATGGCCGGATGAATCCGATACGGAGCCTGCCGGGGAAACAGTTCCCGAAGAATACGACGACGGTGAAGGCTCTGGACAGGACATGACAACGGAGGAAACAGGCACGGATGATTCCGATGATGAATCCGCCACTTCTCCCGAATCTGCGCCTGTGTACGATCCGATGACAGATTTTTCCCAGGTATACGATGAACCCATCGAGCCCGAGGGTCAGGAAAGCATCGCAGATGAGAATGACCCCGATGATTTCTCCGGGATCGAGGATGTCCAGCCTGTAGATATTGACCCGGATGACGACAACCCGGAAGACTTTGATCCGGAAGATGACGCCCCGGAGGACGACGATCCGGAGGATACTGACCCGGAAGATGACGAATCCGGGGGTGAGGACGAGGATGAGGATGAGGACGAGGACGAGGATGAGGATGAGGATGAGGACGAGGATGAAGGCGACTTGCCCGCAGATGGATCCACGAAGTTGGGGACTTCCGTGGTCAGCGCCAGAAAAGCCCTCAGCGCCACTCCCGGCATGCTATTGCTGGCTGCCGGAGATGATGACGACGCATCCGAGGAAGACGATGATTCCGAAGAAATCCCCTCCGACAATATCGTCCTTGAAGGGCCCGCAAAGATGAGCCGCGGGAAAAAAGTCAGGTATCCCGCGTCTCTCGGCAGCTGGAGCACCTTCAAGTATACCGTCGATGGCAAAAAAGCCTACTGCCTGGAATCTGAAAAGGTATCGCCCAAGGGCGGCTCCTTCGCCCAGGATATCATCGACACCAATCCCAATCTGACCAAGGCGCTGTACTACGGCTTCGGCGGTCCGGAGGATATGAGCGCGGCATTTTACCCGAATTACTCCGCGAATGTGCGCTATATCCTGACCCACATCGCGGCCAGCTATTTCTACACCGGCAGCTATGCTAAGGCGACCAACGGCTGCTCGTCCAGCGGACTGAAAAAGTTCCGCGTGCGGGAATGGATCGACTATCTGGCCGGTCTGGAGGACCCGCCCTCCCCCGCCATCAGTCTGAGCGACAAGTCGCTGGACATCGTGGCCGTTTCCGGCGGGGTCCAGGTCACGTCCTCCACCACGCTGAACGCGGATCACCGAAACCACATCACCCTCGGTCTGCCGGGCAATGTGACCTATCACAATGACAACACCGGCGAGTCCCAGACGGGTGGCGCGGTGAACATCAGCGGCGGCACCACCTTCCATTTCAGCGCGCCCACCTCTGTCGGCGGTTCCTGGAAGTCCGGCGACATGAGCGGCATAATCGGCATGATCTGGAAGGTGCTGGTGGTCAAGACCGGCACGAAAACCCAGAAGTTGGGCAGCTACGCCTCCGAGGAATACGGCGGCAAGGTGCATTTCAGCGTGAAGTGGATGGATCAGTTCACCCTGAAAATCACCAAGAAGGACGCTGAGACCGGCACGTGGCAGGGCGACGCGAAGCTCTCCGGCGCGGTTTACGGCGTCTACGCGAAGGACGGCATCGTCTGCCCCGGCAATCCCGCGTTTGTGATCCATGCCAAGGACGCCCAGGTCGGCACCGTGACCACTGACGGAAACGGCAACGCCACCCTCCGGGATTTGTTCCTCGGCAATTACTACGTCAAGGAGATCACGCCCTCCGAGGGCTACCTGCTGGACGGCACCGCTTATGCCACGGGATGCACCCAGGCAGGCGACGGCTCCCAACCGGAGGTCAATTCCGAAGTCAGTGAGATCGTTATGAAGCAGCCCGCCGAGATCATCAAGGCAGCAAACAATGGAAAAACAGACGCCGACCTGCTGGCAGGCGCGGGCTTCAAGGCATGGCTGGTCTCTTCCCTGAAAAAGAACAGCGACGGCAGCTATGATTTCAGTTCCGCCTCTCCCGTCAAGATCGGAAAGAACGGCGAAACCGAGATCTTCACCGATGATCGGGGGCATGTCATCACAGCGCCGCTGCCCTACGGCGTATACATCTTCCGCGAGACGACCACGCCCAAGGACTTCCTGCCCGTGAAGGACTTTATCGTGACCGTTAATGAGAACCACCCCACGGAGCCCCAGGTCTGGCGCGTGCTGTTGGACGAGGAATTCACCGCGAAACTCAGAATCAACAAGGTCGACGCGGACACCGGCAGGACGATCCTGTTGCCCGGCGCGGAGTTCAATATCTACAATCTGGACAAGGGCGAGTACGTTTCCCAGGTCACGACTTATCCCCAGCCCACCTCCCATACCACCTTCATGACGGATGAGAAGGGCACGCTGACGCTGCCCCAGAGGTTGAAGCCCGGTCATTACCGCGTGACAGAGATTACCGCCCCGGAGGGTTATCTGCTGAAAAACGCATCCGCAGATGTCACCATCGGCGGGGATTCCGTATACAGGATTGACGCCCTGTCGGGCGATCCCGTCATAGAGGTCATTCTCAAGGACGACTCCGCCAAGGGCCGCATCGTCGTCTACAAGGAGGGCGAGATGCTGACCGGCTATCAGGACGGCCAGTTCCTCTATGAGGTGCGCAGGCTGGCCGGGGCCAGCTTCGATGTGATCGCTGCGGAAGACATCTATACCGCGGATCACCAGACGGATGAGGATGGCAACCGTTACGTCGAATACGGCGAAGGTACACTGGTCGCCCAGCTGACTACCGATGAAAACGGTGAAGCCGTTACCGGCGATCTGCCCCTGGGCAGCTACAACATCGTCGAACGTCAGGCACCCAATGGCTTTGTACTGAACGGGAACACCTACAAGGTGACGCTGGAATACGTGGGGCAGGAGGTCGAGGTGGTCACCGAGACCCAGACAATCTGCGACGAGCGCCAGAAGGTGGATATCGTCGTGGAGAAAAAGGCGCTGGGCAAGGACATCCTGCTGCCCGGAGCCGAGTTCGCCCTGTATGCCGGGGAGGACATACTGTGCAACGGCGCGGTGCTCGTTCCAGCCGGAACGCACCTGGCCAGCGCCATCACCGATGAAACCGGCGCGGCGCACTTCGATATCGACCTGCCCCTGGGGAAGTACCTCGCCAATGAATTGCGGGCACCGGATGGCTACGTCAAGTCAGATGAGGTCATCGAACTGGACGCGGGCTATCAGGGACAGGAGCTTGCGCGGATTACGATCCCCGGCACCATTGAGAACGCGCCCACCCGCGTCGCCATCAGCAAGGCCGACGCCACCACCGACGTGGAGCTGGACGGCGCACAGCTGACCCTGCTGGATTCGGAGGGCAATGAGATTGAAACCTGGACCTCCGTCGCCAGCGAGCCGCACATCATCGAGTGTTTGAAGATCGGCGAGACCTACACGCTGCGCGAGGACATCGCCCCCTACGGTTACCTGATCTCCAACTCCGTCAAGTTCACCGTGGGCGATACGGCTGTACTCCAGAAGGCCGTCATGAAGGACGACGTGCCCACCGGCACGATCATCATCAACAAAAAGGGCGAGTTCCTGGGGGCCGTATCCGCCATGGACAACGTGGGCGGCTGGATCGAGAATGTGTTTTCGTTCTTCAAGGGAAACCTGCCCGATGTGACGTTCGCCGTGTATGCCGCGGAGGACATCCGGCACGCGGACGGCGTGACGGAGGACTACTACAAGGCGGAGGACTTCATCGCCAACATCACCACGGACAAGACGGGCATCGCCGTTCTGGAGGGCCTGCCGCTGGGCAAGTATGTCGTGCGTGAAGTGGAGACCGTGGACGGCTATGTGCTCAGTGACGAGGAACACTTTATCAACCTGTGCTACCGGGATTCCAAAACGCCCCATGTGACCTTCTCCGAGGAGTGGCAGAACGACCGCATGAAGGTGCGCGTCAAGGTCACCAAGGCCGGCGAAGGCGAGAGTACCCTGCTGGAAGGCGCGTGCTTCGGACTGTTCAACGAAGAGGACATCACGACGGACGCAGGTAAGGTACTGTTGAAAAAGGGCAGCCTGATCCAGCAGCGGGCCACGGATTCGACGGGCAGCCTGGTCTTTGACGCAGACCTGCCCACGGACTTTTCCTATTATATTCGGGAGATCGTGCCGCCCGCGGGGTATGCCTCCGATCCCGAGACACAGAAGTTCTTCTTTGAGCGCGTGCCCTATATCGACGAGGCCACCATCTACCGCGAGTTCTCCTTCATCGACAAGCCCACCGTGGTGGATGTCACCAAGAGTTCGCTGACCACCGGCGAGGAGCTGGAGGGCGCAAGCCTCCAGGTGACGGACAGCGACGGTAAGGTGATCGACAACTGGATTTCTGAAAAGACAACTCACCGCATTACCGGCCTGGTCGTGGGCAAGACCTACACCCTGACGGAGACGATTCCCGTAGAAGGTTATACCACCGCCGAGAGCATCCAGTTCACGATTGCCGACACCGGCGACGTGCAGCCCATCGAGATGAAGGACGACGTGACGAAGGTCAAAATCTCCAAGACCGACATCACCGGGAAGAAGGAATTGCCGGACGCCAAGCTCACCATCCTGGATTTCGAGGGCAAGGTCGTGGAAACCTGGACATCCACCACCGAGCCGCATTACATTGAGATGCTGCCCATCGGGAAATATACCCTGCGCGAGGAAACCGCGCCGAAAGGCTATCTGGTCGCGGAGGACGTGCCGTTTGAAGTGACCGATACCGCCGAGATCCAGACCGTTGTGATGAAGGACGCGGAAGAAAACCCGGACAAGCCCGGGACGCCCAAGACCGGCGATTCGGCCAACCCGCTGCTGTGGGGCGGCGTCGGCCTTGTCGCATTGCTGGGCTTGACAGGCGCTGTGTTCTTCATGAAGAAGAATCGCAGGAGATTCTAAGGCATATGCAAAGGGGCCGTCGCTATGCTTCGGCCTCTTTGCTATCCCAACCCGATGAAACTGTAACACCCCGCAAAATCAGATATTCTGCAATGGCGCGCATGAATTCTTTGGCGTTGTCAATCTGATAGTCAACATCTTCCTTTGCAACAATATAGAAATCATCGTAGTCGCTGGCATTGCGGACTTCAAATGCCTGCGTAATGATCGTGGACAGCTTTCTGTCAAGGATTTCAGTTTTCAGATAGCGTTTTCTGAATTCGGCCATGACCCCGCTGTGCTTGCTCATATCGACTTCCTCCAGCGCGAGGACAGCTCGCATTGCGTGGAAGATGGCATAGTATGAGCGATTGGCAGCGGCCCGATAATCGTTGATGTCACGATTGGCTCTCGCCGTATGGAGACAATCACAGGCACGTTCAAAGCGTGCCTTTGACAGATCGCGTCTTTCTTCGATGGTCATGCGCTGACGCCTCCGGCACTGTATCGAATCCCCTCCGTCACGATATTCCTGTGATAAGGCAGGGATTGGGGCTTGAACTGTTCCTTTGAACGAACGCTCACGGAGATAGTCACGTCATGGTCAATGCACATATCTCCGACGATCTCGGAGATCTGCGTGTTCCGTGCTCGGATTTCTTTGTCGGGAAGAGACGAAATGAGCATGATGTCCACATCTGAGTAAGGGCGATAGTCGCCGCGGGCATAAGAACCATACAGATAGGCATCGCTGATCGGCAGGATTGGAGAACAACGCTCGTAAACCTCGCCGAGAATGGACAGGGCTTCGTTCTTATCACACATGGCCATAGTCCCCTTTCATCCCTATCATACCATAGGATGTGAAAAAACGCAAGAATCATTCGAACCCAAATAAGAATTAAGATTCGAACCCAAATAAGAATTAAGAGGAGATTGTACTATGCTGATTGGATTGCATGATGCTGACAGAACGCGATTTCCCAACTACGCCCTCATGAAAATCTCGGCATGGCACAAGGCCAGGGACGACACGGTGGAATGGTGGAACCCCATAAAAACCTATGATCGCGTGTACAGCAGCAAGGTGTTCAGCTACACGCCGGTCTGCGATGATCTTCCGCCAGACGCCATCAAGGGCGGCACCGGCTATGGGGAATATGGGGAGCTTCCTGCTGAGGTTGACGCCTGTTTCCCGGATTATTCCATCTATCCCGATGTGCGTTACGCCATAGGATTCCTGACAAGAGGTTGTATTCGTCGCTGCCCGTGGTGCATCGTTCCCCGGAAGGAAGGCATTATCCGTCCGTACCGCACATGGCGTGAGATCAAGCGATCGGATAGCAGGGACATAGTACTGATGGACAATAACATCCTCGCCTGTCCGCACGGCGTTGATCAGCTTCAAAGCATGATCGGTGAGGATGTGCGTATTGACATCAATCAGGGACTGGACGCCCGGCTGATTACCCCGGAGATCGCCGCCATGCTTGGCAGGCTGAAATGGATACGCTTTGTCCGATTGTCTTGCGATACGGATGATATGCTGCCTGTCATACAGGATAAAGCCCGCCTGTTGAATGCCCACGGCATCAAGAATTGGCGGCTTTTCGTTTATGTGCTGGTCAGGGATATCCCGTCTGCCGAGCGTCGGTGTATCGCCCTGCGTGGCGCGGGCATGGTGCCGTTTGCCCAGCCATACCGGGACTTCACAGCCGACGCTGTACCGACTCCGGAACAGGCTGCCTTTGCCCGATGGGTCAACAGGAAGGCGATCTTCATGTCGGTTCCCCGTTTCTCGGATTACAAATCCAATAGACCAATGAGGGGGTGATATTCTGTGATGCAGGAAGAAATCAACCAGAAAACCATAGCCGTCTACATCAAGGCTGGCAAGGTGACGGCACGGACATTGAAGGAGGCGCTGCGCGCGCTGCTCCGCGCCAGGGAAAGGCATAAGCAAAACGTCCAGCGCCGGGATGCGCAATATGAGCCGGAGAACGATGTAGCTGTCAGCCGCGGCAAGCGCACCCTTCGGGATTTGCAGGACGAGGGCAGCGAGCTCTCCAACATCGAGATCACCGATGAGAACATCAAGTCCTTTGAACGGTATGCCCGGAAGTACGGAATCGACTACGCGCTGAAAAAGGACAAGGCCGCGGACCCGCCGCGCTACTTTGTATTCTTCCGGGCGCGGGATGTTAAGACGATGGAAGCGGCCTTCAAGGAGTATACCGATTATACCACCAAGGTGAGGAAGCCTTCTGTCAGGAAAAAGCTGCGCTCCGCCGTGAAGCGTACCTTGCCGAGACGAGAAAGGTCGAGAGAGAAAAAGAAAGAGAGGGACAATATACGTTAACAAACAACAAGAAAAGGAAACAGGGCAGGCGCGAACCCCGGCGCTGGCTCCCGCGCTTGCCGCCCACGGTCAACGCAAAGCAGGTCGTGATCGGCCTGCTTCCCTACATCCTCATCGCCTGGGTGGGACATAAGCTGGCATGGCTGTACCGATACTGTCCGGGAAACAATCTCATTTCCCGCATGGTGGTGCTGCTGTCCAACGCGCAGATGGCGTTCGGCAGACCGATCATCAGCCTCCACCCCCGCGATCTGTTGATTGGTGTCGCCACTGCCGCCGTCCTGCGGTTGGTGGTGGCCTATCGGGCCAGCAACGCCAGGAAATTCCGGCACGGGCGCGAGTATGGCTCCGCCCGCTGGGGCACGGCGAAGGACATCGCCCCGTTCATCGATCCCGTATACGAGAACAACATCATACTCACTGCTACGGAACGGTTGACCATGAACGGGCGGCCCTCCCTCCCCAAATACGCCAGGAACAAGAACGTCATCGTCATCGGCGGCTCCGGCTCCGGCAAGACGCGGTTCTTCGTCAAGCCCAACTTGATGCAGATGCCGAAGAAGGTCAGCTTCGTCGTGACCGACCCCAAGGGCAGTTTGGTCATCGAATGCGGCAGGATGCTCGTCAAAGGCGGTTACCGCGTGAAGGTGCTGAACACCATTAACTTCGCCAAGTCCATGCACTACAACCCCTTCCAGTACATTCGCAGCGAGAAGGACATTTTGAAACTGGTCAATGCGCTGATCGCCAACACCAAGGGGGACGGCGACAAGGCCGGCGAGGACTTCTGGGTAAAGTCGGAGCGCCTGCTATTCTGCGCGCTCATCGGCTACCTGTGGTATGAAGCCCCGGAGGACGAACAGAATTTCACGATGCTGCTGGAGCTGATCAACGCCTTTGAAGTGCGGGAGGAGGACGAGACGTTCAAGAACGCCATCGACCTGCTGTTTGAGGATCTGGCCCGCGACAAGCCGGATCACTTCGCGGTTCGCCAGTATGCCAAGTTCAAGCTGGCGGCAGGCAAGACGGCAAAGAGCATTCTCATATCCTGCGGCGCTCGCCTCGCGCCTTTTGACATCGCGGAACTGCGGGACCTGCTGGCCTATGATGAGATGGAGCTGGACATGATCGGGGATCAGCGCACGGCACTGTTCATCATCGTCAGCGACACCGACTCCACCTTCAATTTCGTGGTGGCCATGATGTACAGCCAGCTGTTTAATCTGCTGTGCGACCGCGCCGACGACGTGCACAGCGGCAGGCTGCCGTTTCATGTGCGGTTCCTGCTGGACGAGTTTGCCAATATCGGGCAGATTCCCATGTTCGACAAGCTGATCGCCACGATCCGAAGCCGGGAGATGTCAGCCAACATCATCCTGCAATCGCAGTCCCAGCTCAAGACCATCTACAAGGACGCGGCGGAGACCATCATCGGCAACTGTGATACCATGCTCTTTCTGGGCGGGAAAGAGCCGAGCACGCTGAAGGAGATTTCCGAGACGCTCGGAAAGGAGACCATCGACCTGTACAACACCTCTGACACCCGCGGGCAGAGCCGGTCAATGGGCCTCAACTATCAGAAAACCGGCCATGAACTCATGAGCCGCGACGAGCTCGCGGTCATGGACGGCAACAAGTGTATCCTCCAGCTGAGGGGCGTAAGGCCCTTCCTCTCGGATAAATACGACATCACCCGGCACAAGCGTTACCGGATGCTGTCCGACGCCAACCCGAAAAACGCTTTTCATATAGAATCCTACTTGCGGCACAGGCTGCATGTCAAGCCGGACGATGTGTGCGAAGTCTATGAGTACGACGCGAGCAGCGTCCCGCAAAACGACCCTGAGGGAGATCAGCCGGAAAGCTGACCTCCCTCTTCAAATCCAATGAAGAAAGGAATCGTGAATCTATGGCATTCTTCAACTCCGCAATTGACATTCTTCAGACCCTCGTAGTCGCCCTTGGCGCTGGTCTCGGCGCGTGGGGCGTCATCAACCTGCTGGAAGGTTACGGCAACGACAACCCCGGTGCGAAGAGCCAGGGCATGAAGCAGCTCATGGCGGGCGGCGGCGTTGCCCTGATCGGCACCCAGCTGATCCCCCTGCTGTCCGGCCTGTTCGGATAAGCAAATCGACAACCACGGAGGAACTGACCCATGTTTAACGCTCTCTTTGAAGAGATAGAGAAATGGATGCGCCAGCTCCTCTCCGGCATGGTCACGTCCAACCTGACGAACATGTTCGCCGACGTCAACCAAAAGACCGGCGAGATTGCCAGTCAGGTTGGGCAGACCCCCCAGGGCTGGAACGGCAGTATCTTTTCCATGATACGCAATCTCTCCAATTCCGTCATCATCCCCATCGCGGGCATGATCATCACGTTCATACTGTGCTATGAATTGATCTCCATGGTCACCAGCGCCAACAACATGCACGACGTGGACACCTTCATGTTCTTCAAGTATTTCTTCAAGATGTGGGTGGCCGTGTGGATCGTGGCCCATACCTTCGAAATGGTCATGGCGATTTTCGACGTTGGGCAGCATGTTGTGAACCGCGCCGCAGGCGTGATCAGCGGCTCGACGGAGATAGACATTTCTTCTCTCGTCGGGACGATGGCCGCCAACATGGAGACGATGGAAATAGGAGAGCTGGTCCTTCTGGCCCTGGAGACCCTGCTGGTGAGCTTTGGCATGAAGGTCATGTCGGTCATCATCACGGTGGTTCTGTATGGCCGCATGATCGAAATCTATCTGTATTCCTCTGTTGCCGCCATCCCCTTTGCCACCATGAGCAACCGCGAATGGGGACAGATCGGCAACAACTACCTGCGCGGACTGCTGGCGCTGGCGTTCCAGGGATTTTTCATGATGGTATGCGTGGCCATCTACGCCGTGCTGATTTCCACCATGCAGATCTCCGATAACATGCACTCGGCACTGTTTGGCATCGCGGCGTATACCGTCATGCTGTGCTTCGCGCTGCTGAAAACCGGCAGCCTGTCCAAGTCCGTGTTCAACGCGCACTGATAAACAATGAAAGGAGTTCGCTATGGCCTATGTATCCGTCCCCAAAGACCTGACGAAAGTCAAGAACAAGCTGGTCCTGAACCTGACCAGGCGGCAGATCGTCTGCTTTGCCCTTGCGGCGGCGATTGGCCTGCCGTTCTATTTCCTGACGCGGGAGGCGCTGGGTACTACCACGTCGGCCACCTGCATGGTGCTGCTGATGCTGCCCGCGTTCCTGTTCGCCATGTACGAGCGCGACGGCCTGCCGCTGGAAAAGGTGCTGATGAATCTCTTCTCCACCAAATTCCTTCGGCCCGGCGTTCGCAAGTATGAAATGACCAATCTCTATGAGAAGAAAAAGGCTGTTGCCCGGAAGGGTGCGGCCCGGAAAGGAGCCCGGAATGTTCCGAAGAAAAAGAAACGTTGACCCCGGCATAATTGCCAATGCGGAGATGCCGGAGATCGAAACCGATAACCCGTCCCGCATGAGCCGCAGGGAGCGTCGCGCCGCCCAGAAGGTGGCGAAGCGGGAGGCAAAGGAGGTGGCAAAGCGGCAGGCCGCCCACAGAGAAGCCGTTGCCAGGCGCAAGGCAGCCGCGAAGAAGAGAGGCGCGAGGAAGAGCGCGAAAAGGAAGCCCCAGCCGGAGAAGCAGAATAAGCGGGCGATTTCCGCACAGGCGACCATTCCCTACCGGGAGATGGGCAAGGACGGCATCTGCCGCGTCCATGACCGGCTGTACTCCAAGACGATCCGCTACCTCGATCTGAATTACCAGCTGGCACAGCCGGACGACAAGGCCGACATCTTTGACGGCTGGTCGGAGTTTCTCAACTACTTCGACTACACCATCCACGCCCAGCTGACCTTCTCCAACCGGCACAGCATTGCCGCCGAGCTGGAGAATCTCATCAAGGTGCGCCCCCGGAATGACCGCTTTGCTGACCTTATGGAAGAATACGCCGATATGCTCCGGGAGCAGCTTCAGAAGGGCAACAACGGCCTGATCCGCACCAAGTACATCACCTACTCCATCGAAGCGGACAACTTCCGCGAGGCCAAGCCGAAGCTGGAGCGCATCGAAGCCGACATCCTCACCAATTTCAAGGTCCTGGGCGTGGTGGCCTATCCGCTGAACGGCGCGGAGAGGCTCAAGCAGATGTACGAGTTCTTCAATCCGGACGCGAAAGCGCCCTTCGAGTTCAGCTATGACCTGGTGCTGAAATCGGGCATGTCCACCAAGGATTACATCGCTCCGACCAGCTTCAATTTCAAGAATCGGCGCTTTTACCGCATGGGCAACCGCTTCAGCGCCGTGTCCTATCTCCAGATTCTCGCCTCTGAGCTCTCCGACAAGATGCTGGCCGAGTTTCTCGACCTGGACAGGGATATGGTCATCACCATGCACATCCAGTCCATCGAGCAGAGTGCCGCCATCAAGATGGTGAAGGGCAAGGTCAGCGACATCAACAAGATGAAGATCGAGGAGCAGAAGAAGGCTGTTCGGAGCGGGTACGACATGGACATCATCCCTTCCGACCTGAACACCTATTCCGGCGAGGCCCAGCATTTGCTGGACGATCTGCAATCCCGCAATGAGCGACTGTTCCTGGTGACGGTGCTGGTGCTGAACACGGAGTGGACGCGGCAGGAGCTGGAGATCGCCGTGGGCCAGGTGGACGGCGTGGCGCACCGCTATAACTGCGCGCTGCGGCGGCTCGACTGTATGCAGGAGGCGGGCATGGTCAGCAGCCTGCCGCTGGGCTGGAACCAGGTGCCCATCAAGCGGGCGCTGACCACCACCTCCACTGCCATCTTCGTGCCGTTCACGACACAGGAGCTGTTCATCCCCGGCGAGGAATCGGTCTACTACGGCCTGAACGCCGTGTCCAACAACATGATCTACGCCGACCGAAAGCAGCTCAAGACGCCCAACGGCCTGATTCTCGGCACGCCCGGTAGCGGTAAGTCCTTCACGGCGAAGCGGGAGATTGCCCATGTGTTCTTCTTTTCCGAGGACGATGTGATCATCTGCGACCCGGAGGGCGAGTATTACCCGCTGGTGCAGGCGCTGGGCGGGCAGGTGGTGCGCATCGCCCCCAGCAGCCGCGACTACATCAACCCGCTGGATTTCAACCTGGACTATTCCGACGATGAGAACCCGCTGCGCCTGAAGTCTGACTTCATCCTCTCCCTGTGCGAGCTCATCATGGGCTCCCGGAACGGCATCGACCCGAAGGAGAAGTCTGTGATTGACCGCTGTCTGGCAATCATTTATGACAAATACCTGCGCGACCCGCGCCCGGAGAATATCCCCATCCTGGGCGACCTGTACAACTGCCTGCTCAAGCAGCCGGAGAAGGAGGCGGCGTACATCGCCACGGCGCTGGAGATCTACGTCACCGGCAGCCTCAACGTGTTCAACCACCAGACCAACGTGGAGCTGACCAACCGCATCGTCTGCTTCGACATCAAGGATTTGGGCAAGCAGCTCAAAAAACTGGGAATGCTGATCGTCCAGGATCAGGTGTGGAACCGCGTGACGATCAACCGCTTCTCCCACAAGGCTACCCGCTACTACATCGACGAGTTCCATCTGCTGTTGAAGGAGGAGCAGACGGCCTCGTATTCCATCGACATCTGGAAGCGGTTCAGGAAGTGGGGCGGCATTCCCACGGGCATCACGCAAAACGTGAAAGACCTGCTGGCCAGCCGGGAGATCGAAAACATCTTTGAGAACAGCGACTTCATCATCATGCTCAACCAGGCGGGCGGCGACAGGGCTATCCTTGCCAAGCAGCTGAACATCAGCCCGCGACAGCTGTCCCACGTCACCAATTCCCAGGAGGGCGAGGGCTTGCTGTTCTACGGCAATGTCATTATACCCTTTCGGGACCGTTTTGACAAGACCACCCGGCTGTACAGCCTGATGACCACCAAGCCGGAGGAGGTGCAGGCGCGCATGGCAATGGAGCATGAGGAGAATGGTCATGAAGAAACTTCTTTGCCTTAGCCTGCTGGTGGTGTCCGTCGGCGGCATCGCCCTGTGCGCGGCGCATATCGTCCCCTATGTCCAGGAGGAAATGCAGTCAGCCTCGCTCTATGCGGAGCTGGCTGCAATTCATACTGCCGGGAATGAAACAGATGGGGAGGGTATGACAACCATATCAGGTCTAAGTGTCCTGCCTGCGCAAATGTCGGAAAGCGGTGACGATGCAGAGAACGGTCTGGTTGACGGTGAAACGCCCGAAAATGGCGAGGGCAATTCGCAGAATGAATCTCTGGAGGAAACGTCGGGCCCGACCTCCCCGCCGGTCATCCATTCCGGCCTGCTGGCGCTGCATGAGAGGAATCCCGACTGCGTGGCGTGGATCACCATTGAGGGAACACCCATCGACTATCCGGTGATGTACCGTCCCAGCCAGAAGAACTACTATCTGCACCGGGATTTCAATGGCAGGCATGTCAGCGCCGGCGCGCTGTTTATTGCGGAAATCTGCGATCCCGATACCAGCGACAACGTGATCATCTACGGGCATCACATGAACAGCGGGAAAATGTTCGCGGCGCTGAACAAGTACAAGAAGCAGTCCTTCTATGAGGAACACAGGCAAATCGTCTATGAGACGCTCAACGGCACGGAAATCTATGAGGTCATCTTTGCTTTCACAACGCCCGTATACACCGGCCACGATTTTCAATACTACGCCTTTTCCCGGGCGAACAGCCCCGCGGAGTTCGATGCTTATGTGAACGCCTGCCGTTCACGATCCCGGTATGATACCGGGAAGACCGCGCAATACGGCGACAAGCTGTTGACGCTCTCCACCTGCGAGTATTCTCAGAAGAATGGCCGCATGGTCGTGGTCGCCAAGAAAATCACATGAAGGGAGTAACTACATGGCAAAGCGCATCTATCAGGCGAAGGATAAGCTCGTCCAGCGTCGCGTCCGCGGCGCGATGGTCGTGGAGAACGTGCGCACGAAGAAGCGGCGCAGAATCGGCAAGAAGGATGTCGAGCTCGATCTGACCATGGCGAGAGGGCCGGACGGAAGAATTGACCCTCTTGATACTTTGGAGGATGCTTCAATTAATTCTGAAAACCCGAAAGGCAGAAGGCGCGATAAGAAGCGCTATGATCGCGTTACAGGTAAGCGGGAAACTGCTCCTGTCGGCGATACTGCTTCCCGAAAAAGCATTCGACGGCGATTTGAGAGCGAAAAGTCTATCAGAGCAACTGGGGAAACCACCTTTTCGGAGAGCGATGGTCCGCGTCGGAGCGAACAGTTCAAGTATCGTTCAGACGATCTGCGTGATCACACTTTCAGGGGAACAGTCGGCCAAACGACCGGCGACAGCATGGAAGGCACGAAGAAGCGCACGCAGCGTCGCAACGCCAGCCGCCTGCGCTTTGACGAGGAGGAATTGAGGCTCAGCACAGAGGCAGCGTATCCGGAAACGCATGATGCAAATGATGAGGACAACGCCTATGTGACGGAAACCGGATACAAGCCCCGTCACCTCAAGCGGTCGTCAACCGAAGCAAAGACTGTACAATCTGGGGAGAATGAGAAGCCGATTGGCGGGGATGAAGAAGATTCATTGGAAGAAATAACAGATGCTCCTGACGCAGAGGCATCCCCCGCATCGGGAGCCAAACAGCGTCAGCGCAATCAGGCCAGCGCCTTTCGCGCTGAAAAGGCGAAGGAGGCGGCATCTGCCGAAACCATCGATGAATTGGCCGAGGGCGAGACCACCCGTGTGGAAAACCTCTCTGCCAGGAAGCGCAAGACCCGGCTCAACTTCTCCGACGAGGAAACAGGCTTCATCCATGGGGCGGGCAGCCTGGCAAAGCGTACGGCGAAAACCGCTGTCACACCGGCCATGCTCTACACCAATCAACAGCTTCATGAGGCCAGTGCGGAGAACACGGGTGTTCAATCCGTTGAGGCCAGCGGCCTTGCTGTTCGCAGAACGACCAGCCTTGCCAAGTCCTCCAAGCGCACCGCCAACCGGCGCAACGCCAGCAAAGCCAGGATAGAAACGGTGAAGCAGGAACACGCCGCGCAGGTGGAGCATCGGAAAAAGGAGCAGATCCGCGCCTTTCAGAAGAAGAAGCGCCAGCGCGCCGCCATCGCCGCGAAGCGCAAGCAGAGCGTCGTGTCGGCAGGCGGCTTCGTGGACTCCGCGGATACCGTCTTTTCTATCCCTGAGAAGGCGAAAAAGGCCGCGCAATCCTTCTTCTCCGAGCACAAGGGCGCGATCATCGGCGTGGCCGTTGCGGGGCTTCTCTTTGCCCTGGTCGGCGTGTCCATGACCAGCATCGCTTCGCTGGTGCATGGCAGCGGCACCACGGTGATCTCCACCACCTACGTCTCCACAGACGAGGACATTTATGCCGCCGAAAACGCTTACTGCGCCCTGGAGGACGGTCTGAACGCCCAGATCAACGACCTACAGAATACCCATCCCGGCTTTGACGATTACGAGTATCAGATTGACCCCATTGACCACAATCCCTATCAGTTGATCTCCTACTTGCAGGTCAAATTCGGAGGATTCGTCTACGACGACGAGGTCAGGGACGAGATACAGCGCCTTTTCCGACAGCAGTACACCATTTCCCTGTCCGAAGGCAGCGAGATACGCACCCGCACGGAAACGGTCATGGAGACGCGGGAGGTCTACGATGAGGAAACCGGCCTGACGGTCACCGAGGAATACCCCGTCGAGCAGGAGGTGGAGTACGAGCACTGGACGCAGTATACGGTATTGACCAACTACGACTTTGACAGCGTTGCCCGCGCGAATATGGCGGCGGAGGAAACCATACTGTACGAGGCCCTCAACGAGACCTACGGCAACCGGCCCTACTTGTTCGATCTCTCGGCGGCCTCCGGCGTCGCCGGTTCCGGTATCCAGTTTGATTATCCGCCCGAGGCTCTGTCCGATGAGAAGTTCGTGAACATGATCCGCGAGGCGGAGAAATACCTGGGCAGGCCCTATGTGTGGGGCGGCAAGAACCCGCGGGACGGCTTTGACTGTTCCGGCTTCGTCTGCTGGGTATTGAACCATTGCGGCAACGGCTGGAACGTCGGTCAGAAGCGGGCAAAGGAGCTTTGCCGGATGTGTACATACGTTTCGCCCGAACAGGCGCGCCCCGGCGACCTGATCTTTTTCGAGAAGACCTACGACACGGACGGCGCTTCCCACGTCGGCATCTATGTAGGCCAAAACACGATGTTGCATTGCGGGCATCCCATCAAATACGGGCGCATCGACACCCGCTACTTCAAGGCGCACTTCCTTTGTTTCGGGCGGTTGCCCTTCTATGATAATTAACAGGCATTCATTATGCCGGAAAGCGAGGAAAACATGAGAATCCTAAAGCTGATGAGAACCATAACCCTTCTTTCTGCCCTGCTGGCGCTGCTGGTTGGCGCGCCGGCCTACGCCAATGTCCCCAAGTCCGCGGAAGCGGATACGGAGCCCGCCGAGATCGTCGAGGCCGCGTCCACGCCTGCTCCCACGCCGACGCCCGTGCCCACGCCGACCTCCAAACCGGATATAACCTACGCGCCGCTGCCGGAAGTATCCATGCAGCCCTTCACCATCGCGGGCAATGCCGAGGTGCTGGACGATATTACGGACGGCTCCAAGGAGTTCTACACCATCACCACCAGCAACAACAATTCCTTCTTCATCGTGGTGGACAGGGCGCGCACGACGGAAAACGTCTACATGCTCGCAAAGGTGAACGAGGACGATATCGCCGAGTTCATCGAAAACTATTCCGCGCCGACGCCCACGCCCGCGCCTACGATGCAGATACTGCTCCCCACGCCTGCGCCGACGCCCCAGGTCATCACCGTGGAGCCGGAGAAGAAGGACGACAAGATGCTGTCCTACGGCCTCATCGGGGCGATAGGGCTGGCAATCATCGGCGGCGGCTGGTATTTCAAGGTGTACAAGCCCAAGCACGAGGACGACGACGATGACGATGAGGGCATGGAGTACGACGACAGCGACGAGGAGCGCGACGATGACTGAGCGCCGCATACGCACCACGACAAGGAGGCGATCTGATTGGCGAAACTGAGCAATATCCGCAACCTCGCCTACGCCGAGGTCGGTTCGGTCAGCAGTTCCCCTCGTGACTGGATGGGTTTTATGGACACCGCTTCGCGGATGTACCGCTACACCTTTCTGGAGCAGATGCTGATTCATGCCCAGCGCCCGGAGGCCACGGCCTGCGCGACGCTGGAGACGTGGAATCAGAAGGTTGGGCGATGGGTGAACCGCGGCGCGAAGGGCATCGCCCTCATCGACGATACCACCCAACCGGAGCGCCTGCGCTACGTTTTTGACATCGCGGACACCCATGCCGTGCGCGGTGCGCCCGATCCGTATATCTGGCACCTGGAGGATCGCCATAAAGACTGGTTCCTGGCCTACCTTATCAGCACCTATAATCTGCCAGACGTAAGCTCGATTACGCTGGCGCTGGAACAGGTCGCGGAACAGGTGACGGAAGAATACCTGGAGGACGCGATGGACGGCATCGAGCAGGAGATGAACGGTTCGCTGCTGGCGACGCTGGACGAGGGGACGCGGAGGGACACCTTCCGCGCCCTCTTCCAAAACTCCATCTTCTATGAGGTGGCGCGGCGCTGCGGGCTGAATCCCGAAAGCTATCTCCGCGAAAGCGATTTCCGGGGCATCCAGTTTTTCAACCGCCTGGGAACGCTGACAGTGCTGGGCAACGCCGTCAGCAGCATGACCGAGATCATACTGATGGACATCGGGCGGGAAATCCGCGCATGGGACAGGGAAAACGCTGTCGGGGAAAATTTGCAAAAATCCCTTGCAAAAAGTGGAAGCCCGGCGTATAATCGCTTTACCACGTTAAACCGTGAAAGTCAAGATAGTGAACAACCCGAAGAAGGAGGGCAAGAGAATGGAGCTGACGTATCATCGCAAGGGAGATTACCTGTTTCCGAACCTGGTGATCGAGACGGAGAACGCGCCGCAGATCGGGAAGTACGGGATGCTGCGC
>CADASI010000015.1 GCA_902790525.1 uncultured Eubacteriales bacterium | reverse complement strand
CCATCCCGAACACAGAAGTTAAGCCTCAGCACGCTGATAGTACTTGGCTGGAAACGGCCCGGTAGGGTAGGTCGTCGCCGGATTCAATGAGATCATCCGATTGGATGGTCTCTTTTTTTGTGCAGTGTGTTGATTGTCGGAACGCGGGAGGACTCCCCCAGTCTTTTGGCAGCGAAATCGGTAGGGGCGCCGATGCGGCGCCCGCCCAGTCGGAATCCATGGTTCATGTCGGGCGGGCGGCGCATCGCCGCCCCTACGATGGGATTACGGGCGATGGGGGCATCGCCCCTACGGGGGTTGGTATTTGCGGACCCCATGAATGGCGTCCCTACGGGGGTTGATTTCATAGGGGCGATGAGGGCATCGCCCGTATGTAGTTGACGATTATTGGTAGCCGATATCGCACCGGAGGTTATTATCGGTGACGGTGGTATAGATGACGATGCGGCCGGGGCCCTTATAGCGGAAGGAGAAATCCTTATCGGACTTATAGTCGGTGAGTATGGCATCGGCGGAGCGCTGGACGTAATTCTGGTTATAGCGCTTGCCGTAGGTGGACTTTTCGACGATCGAGATGCTGTCCATCTGCTTGACCGCCAGCCAGATGACGCTGGCCACCTGGGCCACGCCGCCGCCGGTCACCTTCTTGCCGCGCCCGTTGATGCCGGCGCCGTAGCCGCGCTTCTTGGAGCGCGCGCCGACGACCTTGTTGAAGGAGAACAGCTCGTCGGTGCCCAGGGTGGTGCCGTTGATGCTCTTGGCGGCGCGCTTGACGTTCTTGAGCGTGCCCTTGCCGCCGCCGCAGGGGATGCTGGCGGAGGCGATGATAGTGGCAGGGACGGCGGTGGGGGCGGGGGTCGTGTTGCCGCCGTTGCCCGGATTGTCGAACCAGTTGCCGGTGCCGCCGCCGTTTTCAGCGACGGTGACCACGCAGTTCAGCGCGGTGGCGCTGACCCACATCTCAATCACCATGTCCCCGGTGTGGTTGACGAACTCAAAGTCCGTGCCGCCGCTGTAATCGGTGATCACGGCCTTGCTGCCGTCGGACACGTAGTTGCCCTGAAAGCGGGAGCCATAGGTGGAGAGCTGGGTAAACTCGACCTTTTTCCCCAGCCGCAAAAGCGCCAGGTACAGCGTGGTGGCCACCTGGGACACGCCGCCGCCGGTGACGTCGACGCCCCGGGCGTTCTCCGCGGGCACATAGCCGTTGGCCTTGGTGCGGGGCCCCACGGTCGCGTTGAAGGAGAAGCGCCCGCCGGAGTCCACCCGCGCGCCGTTGATGGACGCGGCGGCGCGCTCGATGTTCCTGCGGTTGTTGCTGCTGGCCCCCTCAAGCGGCGTGCTGGCGGTGTAGCGCGCTGCCTCCGCCAGGCCCGCCGGCACGGCCAGCGCGCCGACGATCAATGTAAAGATCAATATCCATGCGCCGATTCTCTTTTTCATGGCGATCAATGCCTCCTTTTTCAATATCCCTGTGACTTTGACGGAGCGCATTCTCAATATGTTCCATTTCCGGTAGTTTTTTTGAATATCGTCAAAAATGCGACAATCCGGCGTTGACAGGGCGTATCAACAATAATATTATAAAAAGGGAATTGTTTATTTTCCATTCATATCGGAATGATATCATATACAGGGAATCATGATCGATGCCGGGAGGCCGCGCCATGCTGTCGAAATCGTCCGTCAAAAAGCCCTATACCGTGATCGTGGGCATCATACTGGTGATCGTGCTGGGCTACATATCCTTCCAGCACATGTCCACCGACCTGCTGCCCAGCATGAACCTGCCCTACGTGGTGGTGTACACGCAGTATCCCGGCGCAACGCCCGAGCAGGTGGAGGGCGAGGTCACCCGGCCCATGGAGGCCGCCTTCGCCACGCTGACGGACATCAAAAAGGTCACCTCCCAGTCCAGGGACAACGTGTCCGTGGTCATCATGCAGTTCAACGACGGCGCGAACATGGACACGGCGCTGATCGAGATCTCCGCCCAGCTTGACCAGCTCAAGGGCACCTGGGACGACGACGTGGGCGCGCCGGTGGCGCTCAAGCTGAACCCGGACATGCTGCCGGTGGCGATACTCTCCGTCACCCGGGACGACATGGACATACTGGCGCTGTCCGACTACGTGACCGACGAGCTCGTGCCCGCCTTCGAGGGCCTGAACGGCGTGGCCTCCGCCGACGCCAGCGGCGTCATCGAGCAGGAGATCGACGTGACCATCGAGCAGAGCCGCATCGACGTGGTCAATTCCGCCATCCTCAAAGAGATCGACAGGGAGCTCGCCAAGGTCGAGCGCAAGCTGAACGAAGGCCAGGCCCAGCTGGCCGACGGCAGGCGTCAGCTGGCCAACGGCAAGGCCATGGCCTATGAGAAGCTCAGGCAAGCCGAGAACGCGCTGAAAAAGGGCGAGAAGAAGATCACGCCCGCCATCGAACAGATGACCGCCCAGCGGGACGGCCTGTTGCAGCAGCGGGAGCAGGTGGCCGCGGCGGTGTCGGCACTGGAGGCCGCGGACGGCATGAGCGACGAGCAGAAGGCCGACGTGCTGAAGGCCGCCGAAAACCTGGCGCTGCTCAGGCAGCAGAAGGCCGCGCTGGAGAAGCAGCTCGCGGCGCTCGAGTCCGGCGAGGGGATGGACGCTTCGGCGCTGCTCGGGCAGCGGCAGGCCGCCCAGGCCCAGCGGGACAGCCTGATCGCCGAGCGGGAGGACCAGCGCGCGTACATCGAAGACCTCACGCTGATGGACGCCGAGGGCCTCAACGCGGAGATCGCCCGGCTCGACGGCGAGATCGACGCCGCGGAGACCCGGCTGGACGCCGCGAAGGCGTCGCTTGCCGAGCTCAAGGCCCGGCAGAGCGAGCTCAAGGGCGAGGCGGAGGCGCTGGAGGCGCGCATCGCCGCGGCGGAGGGCGGCGGGGCGGCGGAGGCCGCTGCCGTGGAGGCCGCCGACGCCGCGGAAACCGCGCCCGACGGGGAGAGTGTGCCCGACGGGGAAGACGTGCCCGGCGGGGAGGATATTCCCGGCGGTGAGGATGCCGCCGACGGGGCGGTCCGGCCTTCGGAGGAAGAGACGCCCGCCGGGGAGGATGTACCCGACGGGGAAGACGTGTCCGACGGGGAGGCTGTGCCCGAAGGGAATGATATGTCCGACGAGGATGATGTGCCCGCCGGGGAGGATGCCGCGTCGGACGCCACGCCCGACGGCGACGCCGGTGATACTGCCGATCATGCGGAGGACAACGCCCCGGAGCAGGGCGCGAAGGACGAACACGACGCGCCCCGCGCAAGTGATGACGCCGCAGAGCCCGACGCCGACGAACCCGCCGATGCGGGCACGGACGCCGCCCCGGAGACGGGGGACGCATCCAGGCCCGCGGAGGAGAAGAAGTCCGAGCCCGCGGAGGAGAAGAAGTCCGAACCCGCGGAGGAGAAGAAGTCCGAACCCGCGGAGGAGAAGAAGTCCGAACCCGCGGAGGGAAAAAAGAGCGAGAGCAAGCCGGAGCCGAAGTCTGAGCCGAAATCCGAACCGAAGCCGGAACCCAAGCCGGAGCCGAAATCCGAACCGGAACCGAAGTCCGAGCCGAAATCCGAACCGGAGCCGAAGCCGGAGCCCAAGCCTGAACCCAAGCCCGAACCCCAGCCGGAGCCCCAACCCGAGCCGAAGCCGGAGCCCCAGCCGGAGCCGAAGCCGGAGCCCCAGCCGGAGCCCGAGCCCGCGCCCGCGGCGGAGGCCGCCCCGGCGGAGATCCCGGCGGAGGTCCCGGTCGCCCGGCTGTCCGTCGGCCGCGCGCTGGCGGAGGGGGAGGACGTGGCGGCGCTGCGGGCCCAACTGAACACGGTCCGGGCGCAGCTCGACGAGATCGAGGGCAAGATCGCCACCGGCGAGGGCGAGATCGCGGAGCAGTCGCGGGGCATCGCGGATATGGAGCGTGAGCGCGACGTCAAACAGCGGGCGCTGGACACGCTGACGGACGCGAACGAGAACATCGAGGCCCGCGTCGCCGAGGCGGAGGCCCGCATCGCGTCCATCGACGAGAGCGTCGCCGCGCTGGACCGGCAGATCGCGGCCATGGACAGCGCCCTGGCCTCCGGGCAGGGCGACGCGAGCGTCATCGCCGGTCAGCTCGCGGTGATGGAGGATCAGATCCGCGCCCTGGAGGACGCGGGCGTGGAGCAGGCCGCGGCGCTCGTCGGCGACCCCGGGCAGCTCAAGGCCCGGTACAGGGAGGCCAAATCGGGCCTCGACGAGCTGGACAAGGGCATCGCGACGCTCAACGCCAACATCGACAAGCTGAACCAGGGCATCATCCCCGGCGGCTACATCGACGGCATCGACAAGGATACCAAACTCTCCGACGCCGAGGACAAGCTCAAGAAGGCCCGCTCGAAGCTGGAGAGCGCCTTCTCCAAGGCGGAGAGCGCGCTGGCCAAGGCGAGCAAGCAGCTGGCGAAGGCCCGCAAGGAGTTCAACGAAAAGCGGGAGGACGCCTTCAAGGAGGCCGGCCTGGACGGCGTGATCACCGTGCAGATGGTGGCCCAGATCATCGGCGGGCAGAACTTTTCCATGCCCGCGGGCTACGTGCGCGACCTGGAGGACGACCGGGTGCTGGTGCGCGTGGGGGACAAGTTCGGCTCCATCGAGGAACTGAAGCGCATGAAGCTGTTCAACCTCGACATGGACACCATCGACGAGGTGCGCCTGCTGGACGTGGCCAGCGTCAGGCTGGCGGACAACCGCGAAGACGTGTTCACCAAGCTGGACGGGCGCGACGGCATACTGCTGTCGGTGCAGAAGCAGTCCACCTATTCCACGGCGGACGTGGCCGACACGGTGATGAAGAAGGTCCGGGAGATGCAGGCCGCCGACCCCAACCTGCACATCGTGGACCTGATGAACCAGGGCGAGTACATCGACATCGTGGTCAGCTCCGTGCTGGACAACCTGCTCATCGGCGGCGGCCTGGCCATACTGATACTTTTGCTGTTCCTGCTGGACTGGCGGCCCACCCTCACGGTGGCCTTCTCCATCCCCGTCAGCGTGGTGGTGGCCTTTGTGGCCATGTATTTCAGCGGCATCACGTTGAACGTGCTGTCGCTGTCCGGCCTGGCGCTGGGCATCGGCATGCTGGTGGACAACTCCATCGTGTCCATCGAGAACATCTACCGCCTGCACGACGAGGCGCGCCTGCCGCTGCTTCGCTCCTGCGTGGAGGGCGTCAGGACGGTGTCCGGGGCGCTGTTTGCCTCCACGCTGACCACGATCTGCGTGTTTTTGCCCATCGTGTTCGTGCAGGGCATGGCGCGGGACCTGTTTGCCGACATGGGCCTGACCATCGCCTACTCGCTGCTGGCCAGCCTGCTGGTGGCCATGACCGTGGTGCCGATGATGTGCTCCTTCCTGATGCGCCGGTCAAAGCCCAGGAGGCACAGGTTGTTCTCGAAGTTCCAGACCGCCTACGGCGCGGTATTGCGCGGCGCGCTGCGGGTCAAGCCGCTGGTGCTCTTGATGGCGCTGGCGCTGCTCGTATTCTCGGGCATGCAGGTGACCAGGATGGGCATCTCCTTCATGCCGGAGGTCAACTCCCGGCAGATGAGCGCCACGCTGACCCCGGACAATGACATGTCCGACGCGGAGCAGAAGGCCCAGGCCACCCAGATCATGACCGACATCATGGCGCTCAAGGGGATAGAATCCATCGGCCTCATGGATGGCTCGAGCTCCATACTGACCTCCTCCGGCGGGTATTCGTACTACATCATCGTCGACGAGACCGCCGGGGTGAAAAACGTGGAGCTGGCCCGGCAGATCGACGCCATCGGCGACCGGTACAACGCGGACCTCGTCGCCCAGGCCACCACCATGGACATCTCCATGATGACCGGTAGCGGCATCACCGTGGAGATCACCGGCGACGACATCGACGAATTGCAGCGCATCGCCAGGGACGTGGCGGACCTCGCGCGGAGCACCGAGGGCATCGTCGACGTCAACGACGGCCTGGAGGACGCCGTGCCGGAGCTTCGGATCGTGGTGGACAAGGAGAAAGCCATCGACCAGAGCCTGACCACCGCGCAGGTCTACCAGTTCGTCGCCCAGAAGCTCATGGAGAAGACCGAGGTGGGCAAGGTCACCCTGAGCGGCAAGGAGATGAAGATACAGCTCATCGAGGGCCGCAACCGGGGGTTGAAGCCCGGGGACATCGAGGACCTCGAGATCGAGGTGGAGAAGGAAGAGGAGGACGTGATGGTGCGCATCGGGGACATCTCCGAGATCCGCGACACCCAGAGCCTGTCCACCATCAACCGCGCCGACCAGCGCCGCATGGTGAGCGTGACCTTCGACACCGCGGAGGGCTACTCCGCCAACCTGGTCAGCGACGCCTTCGAGGCGAATCTGCGCGCCTACGCGCTGCCCGACGGCTACCGGGCCGAGCTGTCCGGCGAAAACGAGACGGTCATGGGCATCATGGAGGATCTGGTGTGGATGATACTGGTGGCCGTGCTGCTGATCTTCCTGATCATGGTGGCCCAGTTCCAGTCCTTCAAGTCCCCGATCATCGTCATGTTCACCATACCGCTGGCCTTCACCGGCGGCCTGCTGGCGCTGATCATCACCGGCATGGACCTGTCCATCGTGGCCATGATCGGCTTTTTGGTGCTCTCCGGCGTGGTGGTCAACAACGGCATCGTGTTCATCGACTGTGTAAACCAATTGCGCATCGCCGGATGGGAGAAGCGCGACGCGCTGGTCGAGGCCGGGCGGCAGCGCCTCCGCCCCATCCTCATGACCGCCCTGACCACCATACTGGGCATGTCCACCATGGCGATGGGCAAGGGCACCGGCGCGGAGATGATGCAGCCCATGGCGGTGGTGTCAGGGCACCGGCGCGGAGATGATGCAGCCCATGGCGGTGGTGTCCATCGGCGGACTGACCTACGCCACGCTGATGACGCTGTTCGTGGTGCCCGTGCTGTATGACCTGCTCAACGGCAGGAAGATGAAGGCGCGGGAGATCCAGATGATCCGCGAGGCCGCCGGCATGAACGGCGACGCGGTGCTGGAGGAGCCGACGCCGGTCGCACCGCCCGCGCCCGCTGTACCCGTACCGGTTGAGAAACCCGCTCCCGCCGAGGAACCCGCCCCCGCCGCGCCCCCTGTCCCCGCCGAGGCTCCCGCCCCGGATAGGGACATTCCCCCCGTGCCAGTGTTCGCGCCCCGGCCCGAGGCGGCGAAAACCGCCGCGAAGCCGATACGTATTCGGCTGGGAGGGAAGAAGAGGTAAGTGGGGATTGGATCTGCGCAGTCGTAGGGGCGCCGATGCGGCGCCCGCCCAATGCGAATCCATGGTTCCGTTCGGGCGGGCGGCGCATCGCCGCCCCTACGACGGCGATGGGGTTCCTGCGGGCGATGGGGGCATCGCCCCTACGACATGGTTTCCGCAATTCCCAATTTACCCTCCCCCGCGGATTTCCCCCTTGAAAATCGCCCCAAAACCATGTATTATAGTAACGGTAAATAAACCTGAAAGGCGGTATTTTCCATGAGTATCGTGAAGAAGAGCTTCGGGACGCTGGCGGACGGTCGCCAGGCCGATCTGTACATCCTGACCAACGCCTCCGGCGCGTCAGTCGAAATCACCAACTACGGCGGCATCATCCGCGCCATCAACGTGCCGGACAAGGACGGCAGGCTGGACAGCGTGGTGCTGGGCTACAACGACGTCAATGGCTACGTGCCCACCGTGGGATACCTCGGCGCGCTGATCGGCCGCGTGGGCAACCGCATCGCCAACGGCGAGTGCGTGCTGAACGGCCAGAAGCTGACGCTTGCCAAGAACGAAAAGGGCGTCACCCACCTGCACGGCGGCAACGTGGGCTTCAACCTCAAGCTGTGGGACGTCACTCCCATCGAGGGCATCTGCCAGGACCAGCTCATACTGAAATACACGAGCCCCGACGGCGAGGAGGGTTACCCCGGCACGCTGAGGGTGATGGTCACCTACACCTTCACCGACGACAACGAGCTGATGATCCGCTACGAGGCCGTGTCCGACAGGGACACGCTGTGCAACCTGACCAACCACACCTATTTCAACCTGTGCGGCGAGGCCAGCGGCAAGAAGATCGTGGACCACGTGTTTGAGATGAACTGCGACACCTTCACCGTCGTCGACGAACGCTGCATTCCCACCGGCGAGCAGCGGGACGTCACCGGCACGCCGTTCGACTTCCGTGCGCCCACCCGCGTCGGCGACCGCCTCGACATGACCCCGAACGACGAGCAGCTCCGCTTCGGCACCGGCATCGACCACAACTTCAACATCAACGACTTCGAGGCCGGCCTGCGCTTCGCCGCCGAGGTCTCCGATCCCGAGTCCGGCCGCGTGATGGACGTGTTCACCGACATGCCCGCCGTGCAGTTCTACGCTGCCAACAACCTCCACGGCAAGAACCCCGGGCGCTCCGGCCGCGTGTACGGCCCCCACGAGGGCTTCTGCCTCGAGACCCAGTACGCCCCGGATTCCATCAACCACCCCGAGTTCATCGATTCCGTGCTCCGCGCGGGGGAGAAGTATGATTATACCACCATCTTCGCGTTTGATGTGGTGGGCGAAGAGGAGTAAAATAAAGGGATTAGGGATTAGGGATTAGGAATAGCTGCTGCCGCCGTTCCTTCCAACAGGAAGCACGGCAGCCGCATTTCCTATTCCCTCTGAAATCAGATACAGTTGGAAGGAAAGACATTGGAAATGGAAGTCAGAACACGCTTTGCGCCGAGCCCGACGGGCTACATGCACCTGGGCAACCTTCGGACGGCGCTGTACACCTACCTGTGGGCCCGGCGGAAGGGCGGCAAGTTCATACTGCGCATCGAGGACACCGACCAGGAGCGCGAGGTGCCCGGGGCCATCGACGTGATCTACAATTCGCTGAGGATCGCGGGCCTCACGCACGACGAGGGCCCGGACGTGGGCGGCCCCTGCGGCCCCTACATACAGTCCCAGCGCAAGGACACCTACCTGCCCTACGCGAAGCAGCTGATCGCGTCCGGCCACGCCTACTACTGCTTCTGCACCAAGGAGCGGCTGGAGGAAGCCCGCGCCGCGGCCGAGGCGAAGGGCGAGGGCTTCAAGTACGACAAGCACTGCCTGCACCTCACCAAGGAGGAGATCCGGGCGAAGCTGGACGCCGGGGAGCCGTATGTCATCCGCCAGAACATCCCGACCACGGGCAAGGCGGGCTTTGACGACGTGATCTACGGCCACGTGGAGGTGGACTGCGACACGCTGGACGACAACGTGCTCATCAAGGCCGACGGCCTGCCCACCTACAACTTCGCCAACGTGATCGACGACCACCTGATGGGCATCACCCATGTGATGCGCGGCAACGAGTACCTGTCCTCCGCGCCCAAGTACAACCTGCTCTACGAGGCGCTGGGCTGGACCCCGCCCACCTACGTGCACCTCACCCCCGTGATGGTCGAGGGCACCTACCGCGACAAGAAGACCGGCGAGTACCAGATGACCACCGACGAAAACGGCAACCCCGTGAAGGCCATCGTCAAGCGCAAGATGTCGAAGTCGCAGGGCGACCCGTCCTTCGAGGACCTGCTGGCCGGGGGCTATCTCGTGGAGGCCGTGATCAACTACCTGGTGCTGCTGGGCTGGAGCCCCCGCGGCGAGCGGGAGTTCTATACGCTCAAGGAGCTGGAGGAGGTCTTTGACCTCGAGGGCCTGTCCAAGTCGCCCTCCTTCTTCGACATGCAGAAGCTCAACTGGTTCAACGCCGAGTACATCCGCAAGCTGTCCCCGGAGCGGTACCTCGAGCTCGCCACGCCCTGGCTTCAGAAGGTCCTCGACCCCGCGCGCTTCGACTTCAAGCGCCTCGCGGAGCTTCTGCAGGGTCGCACCGAGGTGTTCAGCCAGCTGCCGGACATGGTGCGCTTCCTCGCGGAAATGCCCGAATACCCCGCCGATTTCTACGTCAACAAGAAGCAGAAGTCCACGCTGGAGAGCGCCGCGACCGCGCTCAACGCCGTCAGGCCCATACTGGAGGGCATCGGCGACTGGACCGAGGCGGAGCTTCACGATCGGGTGATGGAAGCCATCCCCGGACTGGGCATGAAGAACGGCCAGGTGCTCTGGCCCATGCGCATCGCCATCTCCGGCCAGATGTCCACCCCCGGCGGGGCGTTTGAAATCGCTTACCTGCTGGGCAGGGAGGAGACGCTGCGTCGCCTGAACGCCGCGATCGAGCGGATGGATTTAGGGAGTAGGGAGTAGGGGTTATGTTGGTACATACCCCATCGTAGGGACGCCATTCCTGGCGTCCGCACGCATCGCACCCTCACCGATGGGACGCCCCGCGGGGCGTCCCATTCAATATTGGGATTTTTACCACGAAACACCCAAAATAAACCCGACTTGACACAGAAATGCCACAACCATTTGTTACGAAACGTTGACGCAATCTGTGTTATGTGGTAAAATATATGATATACTATGAAATAACATGGTGCGATATTACGCATAATTCCGGAGGATTGCTATGAAACGATGGGTCAGCGGCGCGATGGCGTTTATCATCACATTCTCGTGCGCGCAGGGCAGTCTTGCCCTTGCCTCCGGGGATGCGGATGAGGCGGTGGTCAGCGCGCTGATCGAGCAAAGTCCGGAGGACGTGTCCGACGGGGACGCGGCGGAGGAGGAGATCGTCATCGTCGCGACGCTGCCGGAGGAGGACGCCGCGGACGGGGCGCAATCCGTCCCGGCGGAGTACGAGCTGACCCTGGGCGAGGACGTAGCGGCGGAGGAATCCGCGCTGACGGTGGAGACCGTGCCGGTCGAGGCCGACGGGGCGCAGGCCGCCGATGCGCCGCGCTATGCGCGCACCGTACGGGCGGACGTGGCGGTGCTGGACGCCGTCGACGGTGCGGCGATCGCGGCGCTGGGCGCGGACTGCACCGTGCTGGTGCTGGGGGACGCCGCGGCGGACTGGCTCGGCGTGGCCTTCTGCACCGAGCGGGGCGTCGTGACCGGCTGCGTGGCCGCCGAGGGCCTGCGCGCGCTGGACGCCGACGAGACCGCGGCCTATCTGGACGCGCTGGCGGCGAGCGGCGCGGTGACGCTGTACGACGGCGACCTCAATCGGCCGCTGGGGCCGGTGGCGTGCGCCTTTGCGGACGCCGGGGCTGAGACTGAGACCCCTGCCGGGCAGGACGGGGACGCGGAGGATACACCCGAGGCGCCCGCCGGGCAGGATGAGGACGCGGAGGAAACACCCGAAGCGCCCGCCGGGCAGGATGAGGACGCGGAGGAAACACCCGAAGCGCCCGCCGGGCAGGACGGGGACGCGCAGGACGCCGCCGAAACGGGCGATGCGCCCGCGGGCGAGGCGACTGCCCCGGAGATTATCGACGACGAAGACAATTCCCCCGATGATACACCCGACACCGCCGACGGTGAAGAGACCGCCGGGGATGCGACGGACGGTGCGACGGACGGGGACGCGGACGCCGCCGAGGGCGCGGAAGATGCCGCGAAGGACGATGCGGCGGACGCCGCGAAGGACGAAGCGACGGAAGCCGTGAAGGACGATGCGACGGAAGCCGTGAAGGACGATGCGACGGAAGCCGTGAAGGACGATGCGACGGACGCCGTGGCGTCGAAGGATGCCGCCGCTGCCATGGAGGCGGGCGCGTCGGAGCGCCCGTCCGGGGAGACGGCGCAGAGTGACGCCGGGGCTGAGGCCGTCGGGGCCGAGGAGACCGCGGCGGCGCAGGCCAACGCGGCGGAGGCCGCCTTCCATCTCAACATGGCCCAGTGCGCGCTGGGCCTCAAGGAGACCTACCGCGGCCTGTCGGCCACGGGCGGCTCGGGGAGCGTCACCTGGACTTCCAGCAACAAGAAGATCGTGCGGGTGAACGCCGCCACGGGCGTCATCAAGGGCCTGAAGAAGGGCAAGGCCACCGTCACGGCTACCTGCGGCGGGGCTACCGCCAGCGTCGTGGTGACGGTCAAAAACGCCCCCAAGAAGGCCGTGTTCAAGCCGAAGAAGCTGAGGCTGGGCGCGGGAACCGCGCCGGTGCAGCTCAAGCTCAAGCTGGGCAAGGGCGGGGCCAGCGCCGGTACCGCCTACGTGTCCAGCAACGACGCCGTGGCCTCCGTGGACGCCAACGGCATGCTGACCGCGAAGAGCGCGGGCACCGCCGTGATCACGGCGACGACCTATAACAAGAAGAAGGCCACCTGCAAGGTGACCGTGTATCCCACGCCGGCGCCGGTGTCGATCGCGCTGCCGGCCACCCTTGCCATCGGCGTCAAGGAGAGCCGGGGCGCGCTGCCCCTGACCATGGTGTCCGAGGCGGGGGACCAGAACTGCACCGCGACGGTCACCTGGAAGTCCACGAACAAGAAGGTGGTCAAGGTCGATCCCAACACCGGCGCCATACAGGCCGTCAGGAAGGGCACCGCCACCATCGTGGCCAAGACCACCAACGGCCTGAAGGCCAGGTGCCGGGTGAAGGTCAAAAAGGCCCCCAAAAAGGTGAGCCTCAGCCCCGGCGACAAGTCCGTCGAGGCGGGCGGCACGATGCAGTACGCCGTCAAGCTGCCCAAGGACTCCGCGGGTGCGTACAACTACGCCAGCAGCAACACCGGCGTCGCCACCGTGGACGCCAACGGCCTGGCGAAGGCCGTCGCCGCGGGCACGACCACCATCAGCGTCACCACCTACAACGGCAAGACCGCCAAGGCCACCCTGACCGTGACCGGCAAGGCCCCCGACCCGAAGCCCGATGTGAAGGTGCCCGAATCCATGAAGAAGCTGGGCATCGCGTCCTACCAGAGCGAGTACAACGCCAACCTGAGCAACGAGCAGAAGCTGGAGCACGTGATCTACAACGCGCAGAACCAGCTGGGCAAGCCCTACACTTACGGCGGCGGCTACAGCGGCGGGTCGAACCCAGACGGCTTCGATTGCAGCGGCCTGGTGTACTGGAGCTTCGGCAAGATCAAGGTCAAGCTGGAGGACAGTGCCCACAAGCAGGGCTACGACAAAAGCTACACCAAGGTGGTCCGCATTGAAGAGCTCAAGCGCGGCGACGTGGTGTGCTTCAATACGGACCAGGACGAGAGCGACAAAGACGACCTGAGCGACCACACCGGCATCTACCTGGGCAAGGGGTACTTCATCCACGCCTCCTCCGCCGGCAAAAAGGTCATGGTCAGCCAGTTTGAGACCAAAAACAGCGACTACTACAAGCGCAATTTCAGCTGGGGACGCCGCATATTGCAGTGATCCCTGGCCGTATGAAAGAGCCCCCGGCATCGCGCGATGCCGGGGGCTTCTTTATACGATCTCACGCAGCTTTGCCAGGGCGGCGGTCATATCGTCGCAGATGCGAAAGCACAGGGGGACGATGTCGGGGGAGGGGGCGATGAGGTCCGGCACCATCACGGTGTCGCACCCGGCGGCGTGCCCGGCCCGGACGCCGCTTTTGCTGTCCTCGAACACCAGGCATTCGTCCGGCGGGCAGCCGAGCGCCTGCGCGGCCCGCAGGAAGATCTCCGGGTCCGGCTTGCCGACGGCGACCTCCTCGCCGCTGATGACGGCGTCGAAGGGGCCAATCCCCGAGAGCTCCAGGTTGGACAGTATCTGCGCGCGGGTGCTGCTGCTGGCCAGGGCCATGCGCAGGCCCTTATTGCGGAAGAAATCCAGTATCTCCTTAACGCCCGCCTTGACCGGCACGTGGCAGGACAGCTTTTCGCGCACCAGGCGCTTGCAGGCGTTCATGATGTCCGCGCCGTCCGGGACGTGGTAGAACTTTTCGATAGCCCGGCACATCACCTCGCCGTTGGTGCCGGAGATGGCCTCGATCCAGCCGTCCCCCAGCGTGACGCCCATGCCGTTGGCGATCTCGTGCCAGCTCTCCTGATAGACGCGCTCCGTGTCGAACAGCACGCCGTCCATGTCGAAGATCACCCCTGTGTAACGCTTCATAACGCTTCTCCCCTCCCGGTAGACTGGTCTGTCCCCATTATAGCAGGGACGGCAAAATGAGGCAAGGGGGAGATTTGGGGGTTGCCCGCGGCGGGAATCTATGGTAGAATGTTATCGGAAGGTTTTACATTGGATGACTGCGCCATATCGCGCGTTCGGCGGATATTGGCGCGATGATATATGCTGAGGGCTGGGGCTGACACCATGAATTTTCTGCATGAATTCCTCCATCAGGAGGTCCCCAAATCGGGCAAGACCATGCCCGCATACTACCGCAGGGCGCTGTTCATCAGCGAAGTGATACTCGCCGCCTACTTTCTGGTGAGCGTGGTGCTGCTGCGCTTTGCCGCCGGACAATGGCTGTGGCTGCCCGCCGTCGTGCTGGCGGCGACGGTCGCCTGCCTGCTGTGCATCGACCGCCTCGGCCCGCGGCTGAACCTCTTGCTGTATGCCGCGATCATCTGGGTGTGGCTGGCATGGTTTGTGCACCGGTACGGCTGGGGCGTCGGCAGCCCGAACATACTGGCGCCGATACTCTCGCTGGCCTTCTTCAACATCTATGAGCCGCCGCTGGGCAAGATCGGCTACTTCCTGGCGCTGGTGGTCTTCCGGGTGGCGCTGTTCGCCTACACGCTCAGGCACCCGGTCCTGGGGACGCTGGAGCACCCGGTCAACCTCATCTTCCAGGTCGTCAACAGCGTGGTGCCGCTGTTGATCCTGGCCGTCAACTACGTGCTGTTCAGCTCCAGCATACAGGCCAGCGAGCGGCTCTTGACCATCAACAACCAGGAGCTGCACAAGGAGGCCGGCACCGATCCCCTGACGGGCCTGCCGAACCGCCGCGCCCTGCTGGACGTGATCGAGGTCTACCGCCGCAACAACCCGGACGAGCAGTTCGGCATCGCCATCGCGGACATCGACTTCTTCAAGAAGGTCAACGACACCTACGGCCACAACTGCGGCGACTACACGCTCAAGGAGCTCTCCCGGCTGTTCCTGGAGCAGTCCGCGGGCAAGTACACCGTGTGCCGCTGGGGCGGCGAGGAGTTCTGCTTCTTCCTGCCGGGGCTGAACCTGGACCAGGCCGGGGCGGTGATGCAGGACGTCCACGCGGCGGTGCGCAAGATGCCCCTGCGCTTTGGCGAGATCGACTATTCCATCACCATCACCATCGGCGTGGAGGAGTACGATTTCAGGTCCACCACCGAGGCGATACTGGACCGCGCGGACCGCAAGCTCTACATGGGCAAGGTCCACGGGCGTGACCAGGTTGTCATATAAACCACAAAAACGCAGACTGAAAGGAAAAAACATGAATCGAAGGGATATCGCGCAGATCCGACGCCGCTTCAATGCGGAGAAAAACGACATTTCCGTCATCCGGGGGTGCTACGTCAACGAGAAGAAGGAGATCGTCTCCACCTTCGCCAAGTCGCCCCTCTCCCTCCCGACCTCCGAGGCCGAGCACTACCTGGCCACCTTCAAAAAGACGCTGGGCGGGGCCGCCGGGCGCAACCAGTACGACATTCCCGTCCACGCCGACGACCCCAGCGGCCAGCTGCTCAGGCGGCTGCAGACCTCGGCGCTGACGGACGAGGCCGCCGTGAACGACCTGTGCCGGGCGATCATCGACCACCTTGAGATCGAGGACAACTACCTGATACTGATGATGCACGACGTGTTCCCCATCCCGCGGAAGAACGCCGAAATCCACACCGACGCGCCGGACCTGTCCGACAACGTGTTCAGCTACATCATGGTGTCCGTGTGCCCGGTGAAGCTCACCAAGCCCCTGTTGACCTTCTTCAACGACGACCGGGACTTCCACACCGTGGAGCCGGACCTGGCCGTGGCCTCCCCGGCGCTGGGCTTCATGTACCCGGCCTTTGACGACGGCGGGGCCGACCTGGGCGCGGCGTTCTACTACACGAAGGACGCCGAGAACCTGCACGCCGACTTCATCGACGGCGTGTTCGCCGCCCAGACCCCCGAGAGCGCCGCCGACCGGAAGCAGACCTTCTACGACGTGCTGGACGATTCGCTGGACAGCGGCCTGACCTTCGACGTGGTGCAGGCCATACACGAGAACCTCACCGCCCAGCTCTCGGAGCGTAAAAAGGATGCGGCCCCGCTACAGGTGAGCCGCAAGGAGATCTCCAGCCTGCTCTCCGCCTGCGACGTGCCCGAAGCCCAGCGGCAGGCCTTTGAAAACGAGTATCTGGAGCAGTTCGGCGCGGTGGGCATCGAGGCCGCCGCCATCGCCGAGCAGAAGCGCTTCGAGATCGAGACCGAAACGGCGAAGATCAGCGTCGACCCCGGGCGCAGCGACCTGGTGGAGATCAAAAAGATCGACGGCGCGCGCTGCGTCGTCATCCGCGTCGAGGGCGACGTGACCGTCAACGGGGTATCTGTAAATTAAGGTAGGAGATAGGAATTAGGAATTAGGAATTAGGAATTCAGTCCTGCGGGCATCCGTGGGCGATGAGGGCATCCGAGGGGCGATGAGGGCATCGCCCCTACTACGTGTTACAGCTAAATCTATACCCCGTCACTCCGAATTCCTAATTCCTATCTCCTAATTCCTATCTCCTGATTCATCAAGTCTATCAACTTATCCACATCCTCCCGCGTCGTCGCCCAACTGGTGGCGATGCGCATGATCACGCGGCCGTCGTCCGTATGCTCCCAGAAGCTCATTTCGAGCTTCTCGGAGAGGGCGGCGGCCCTTTCTTTATCCAACAACAGGAAAATTTGGTTGGTCGGGCTGTCGAAGGCGAGGGCATAGCCCATCTTCAAAAGCGCTGCGCGGATGCGGTCCGCCGCCCCGATGGCCGTGCGGCCGATCTCGCCGTAGAGATCGTCGGTGAACAGCGCGTCGAACTGTACGCCCGCGATGCGCCCCTTGGCCAGCAGCGCCCCGTGCTGCTTGACGATGGTGAAGAAGTGAGGCGCGATGCCGGGCCTCGGGAACACCACGGCCTCCCCGAACAGCGCGCCGCACTTGGTACCGCCGATGTAGAAGGCGTCGCACAGCCGGGCGATGTCGGGAAGCGTCGCGTCGTTTTGCGGGCAGGCGAGGGCGTAGGCCAGCCGCGCGCCGTCCAGGTAAAGCCCCATGCCCGCCGCGCGGCAGGCGTCGCTCAATGCCTCAAGCTCCCCGAGGGAGTACAGCGTGCCGCACTCGGTGGGCTGGGAGATGTATACAAGCCCCGGCATGACCATGTGGTCGCGGTTGGCGTCGTCACGCCAGGCCTCGAAGCACTGCCGCACCCGCGCCGCGGTGAGCTTGCCGTTCTCCGGCTCGAGCTCAAGCACCTTGTGGCCGCCGAACTCTATCGCCCCCGCCTCGTGCACGCTGATGTGGCCGGTGCGGGCGGCGATCACGCCCTGCCAGGGCCGCAGCATGGCGTCGATCACCGTGGCGTTGGCCTGCGTGCCGCCCACCAGGAAGTGGATCTCCGCCTCCGGGGCGCGGCAGGCGGCGCGGATTTTCGAGCGCGCGGCCTCCGAATAGGCGTCCGTGCCGTAGCCCGCGGACTTCTCCAGGTTTGTCTCCGCAAGACGCCGCATTATCTCGGGATGCGCGCCTTCCATGTAGTCCGACGCGAAGAACAGCTTTTCGTGATCCATGTGTATCCTCCCTTAGGTTTTCGTCATTGATGGGTCCATTGTATACCAATTCCGCGCAGAATGCAAACGAAAACCGCTCCCCCGGTGAAAGGGGAGCGGCGATGCAGAGCGCTTTACTTCTTCTTCGTCTTGACCTGCCTGGTGGCGCTCCAGTCGGACACGCCGCCCGCGCCGTCGATATAGCGGACACGGATGTAGTAGACCGTCTTTTTCTGGAGGCCCTTGAGGGTGACCTTGGTCTTCTTCTTGCCGAGCCTTTTGGTCTGGACGTTGGTGGCGAAGGTCGGGTCGGTGGAATACTGTACCTCGATGCCCTTGATCTTCTTGAGCAGCGCCTTGTTTTTCTTGTTCTTCTTGAGCTTCTTCCAGGACAGCGTCACCTTGCCCTTCTTCGCGGCTTTGGCCTTGACACTGGCCGGAGCCTTGGAGATGGTGATCGCGGGCTCGGCAGGCGCGGAGACGGCGGCGGGGGCGGTTACAGTAGCTGACGGATTGTCCTGCGCAGGCTTCAATGTATTGTCGGTTGGTTTAGCTTTTATGATCTGCACATTTGCATCACAATACAATTCAGTCAGCTTAGTACAACGGCTGACATCAAGCGTAGTCAGTTTGTTTTTCCAACATTCCAAAAGGGTCAGACCAGTACAGTGGCTGACATCAAGTGTAGTCAGTTGATTGTAACTACAAACCAGTATACTCAGAGCAGTGCAACCACTGGCATTAAGCGCAGTCAGTTGATTGTTGTAACAATGCAAGCTGGTCATATTAGAACAACCACTGACATTGAGCGCAGTCAGTTGGTTTTCATCACAATGCAACTCAGTCAGATTAGAACAACCACTGACATTGAGCGCAGTCAGTTGGTTTTCATCACAACGCAACTCAGTCAGATTAGAACAACCACTGACATTGAGCGCAGTCAGTTGGTTTACTTCACATTGCAACTCAGTCAGATTTGAACAACTACTGACATCAAGGGTAGTCACTTGATTGTTCCAGCAATATAGGTCAGTCAAATTAGAACAACCGCTGACATCAAGCGCAGTCAGTTCATTATTTGCACTATTTAAATACGTCAAATTAGAAAAATTGTTAACATTAAGCGAAGTTATATGATTATCACTACAATCCAACTCAGTTAGATTAGAACAATCGCTGACATCAAGCGTAGTCAGTTGGTTTTCGTAACAGTACAACCCAGTCAGATTGGAACAACCACTGATATTGAGCGTAGTTAGTTTGTTATTATTGCAACCCAAATCAGTCAGATTATAACAATCGCTGACATCAAGCGCAGTCAGTTGATTGTCGTAACACTGTAGATTTTTCAAACTAGAACAACCGCTGACATCAAGTGTAGTCAGTCTATTATTTAAACAATATAAACTAGTCAAATTAGAACAACCACTGGCATTAAGAGAAGTCAGTTTTTGATCGAAGCAACCCAAAGCACTCAGATTAGTACAACCGCTGATATCAAGCGTAGTCAAATTCGGAAACAATTCTATTCCCATCAGATGTTCTATTCCAAGGCCACTTACATTAATCGATTCAACTTTTGCCAGTTCCTCATCGGACAGACTGCCGTTTCCGTCGCTGTCTATACCTGAATCCTTAATAAACTGTCGAAAGATAGAGTCACCGAAGCTGTTTTCAATGCTGACATCACCCTCCGCCAGGAGCATCGCAGGCGAATCGGTAGCCATACTGGAAGTTTCCTCTATTGTTTCAAGATCGAGTTCAATGCCGTCAATTTGAGCTTCAAGCATGGAAAGATCGACGTCTTCCGCTTCCGCTACGACCGCATCCACCGCTACGAGCACGATTTCAATCTCGGGTTCATTGGTTTCTTCTTCGACAGTATTGTCGACATTATCCCCGTCGGTACTGGTAGTTTCTTCTCCGCCGGATTCGTTGGTCGGTTCTGTGTCGGAATCTTCTCCGTCGGTCACGGCAGATGCCTCTTCTTCGGGTTCGCGGTCCGGTTCTGCGACGGCGTCTGACGCGGTTTCCTCCGATGCCATGGTCGGAGCATCGTCAAATTCCTCCATCATCGCCACGGGGGTCAGCAGTGTCGCAATGAGCAGCGCGGCCAGCAGCTTGGTCCACAGGTTCTTCATCTTCTCCATCCTCCTTATGATGATAGGTAGCATTATTATAAAGTATTGCGGGAGAGGGGGTCAAGTTTATGACATATTTTTAACAAATAAGTTACGCGGCCGTGTAATCGACCGCGTAACATTTGCCGTGGGCGATGCCTTTCAGACGCCCGCTATTTGGTCACCCTGACCTTCATTTTCGCCTTCTTCCCGCCCCGCTTACAGGTGGCGGTGATGGTGGCCTTGCCCGGCTTTTTGAAGGTCACGACGCCGCTGGCGTTCACGGTGGCGACCTTTTTATTGCTGGAGGTCCACTTGATGGCGCTGGTGGTGTTCTCGGGGAGCGTGGCGATGAGCTGCACGGTCCCGCCCTTCTTGCCGGTGAGGGGTCCGTTGGCCGTCAGCGCGATGCGCTTCGGGATGGTGGGGTCCGTCACGGTGAGGGTCACGGTGCGCTTCTTCTTGCCGACCTTGAAGGTGATCTTCACCTTGCCCGGCTTCTTCGGGATCACGACGCCGTCGGCGTTCACGGTGGCCACCTTTTTGTTGGAGGATTTGAAGCCCTTGACCGCCTTGCCGCCGGTGTTGATCTGATAGGTCTTGCCCACCTGCGCCGGGGCCTTGACGTTGCCCGTCGCGGCGATCGGAAGCACCGCCGGCTCCGGGGCGGGCGCTTCCACGGCGGGCGCGGGCGCACTGCCGCCGGTAGGGGCCGGCGGATCGGCGGCGGGCGCGCTGGCGGCGCGCTGTATGCTGGCCACGATGCGCGCCCCGTCGAAATCCATGTGCAGCGCGTCGCCCACGTACCGGACCCGTATGGCGTAGTCGCCCGGCGCGGTGGCGGTGGGGACGGCGGCCGACCAGGTCGCGCCGTCGTCCAGGCTGTACAGCACCTGCGCGTAGCCCGCGGGCCGCGCGGCGGGGGGCGTCAGCAGCGCCTGGGCAGCGCCGGTGTATTGGCACTTTTTGGCCGTGGGCTTCTGGGCCGGGGTCAGCGCGGCGGGGTCCATGACGTCGGCGATGGACCAGGTGGCGCTGAGGCTGTCGGCGTAGTTGCCCTTGCCGGTGACGGTGACGGTGTAGAGCTTCACCGCCGTGCCGGTGAGGTCGCCGGTGAGGTCGTAGTCCGCGTCGGTCAGCGCCTTTCCGTCCAGCGTCACGGCGGCGTCGACGCGCTTCTGTGTGCCGTCATAGGCGATGCGGGTTTGACTGAGCGAAAGGGTCCCGCCGGCGATGGACCTCGGGCGGACCGTCAGCACCAGCGTGGCGGAGCCCTCGACGCTGTCGGAGGAGTAGCGCGCCGTGATGGCCGCGCTGCCCGTGCGCCCGGGGGTGACCGCGCCGGTGTCGGATACGGGGATGTTCGGATTGCTGCTGCTCCACGTCCATGCGCCGCCGTCGGGGTTGGCGGCGGTGGCGCTGAGGTTCAGCGCGTCGCCGTAGGTGGCGGTCAGGGACGCGCCCTGGGCGATCGTCACGCCCGCGTCGGCCTTGTCGACGAGCGTCACGGCCAGTGTGATCGTGGAATCCGCGTAGTTGGTCGAGGAGATGATCACCGGCAGGGCGAAGGTATCGCCCGCCTTGCCGCCGGAGATCGTGGCGGTCACCGCGCCGGTGGCGGCGTCGACGCTCCACGAACCGATGACGACGCTGCCGGACGTGCTCTTCGTGCCCTTCGCGTAGCTCAGCGCCCCGGCGTTGTCGGGCATCTGTCCGGCGACGGTCGCCTCGATGGCGGTGGCGGCATAGGTTCTGACCAGCGCCACATTCCCGAGGCTCCGAGCCGCCGCCTTGCCGATGGAGAAGGTCATCCCGGCGTTCGCGGGCAGCGCGTAGTTGCCCGCCTTGTCGCCCGTCAGCGACGCGGTGGCGGTGTAGCCCGTCCCGGCGTCGGTCCGGCTCCCGGCCACGGCGACGGCCACGGCGTCCCCGTTCACGATCCCGGAGAGGGTGGCTTCCGGCGCCTGGGGCGCGCCATTGAAGACCAGCGGCGTCTCGGACCAGTTCACGGTCAGCGTCTTCGGGTTGACGGTCAGCGCGCCGGAGACGAAGGTGATGTCATAGTTGTTCGAGGTCAGCCCCTTGGGGGTGATGGCGTACTCGCCGACGTCGCCGTAGCGGGCGTAGCTGTATTCATACGCCAGCGTGCCGTTCAGCGCGCTCTCGTTCTCGTCGTTGACAAAGCCGTAGAAAGCGACACCGCCGTTCGCCGGGTCGTCGCCGTAGGTGATGGCGTGGGGCTTCGCCGTCACGGTCAGGGACGCCCTGGCGACGCTGACCGGCGTCGGCGCGGTCGTCGCGGTCGCCGTCAGGCCGTTGTCAAGGCGCGTGGCGGTCACGGTACAGTAGTAATACTTCGTCCCCATGCCCAGGTCCACGATCGTGAGGTCGGCGGCGGTCGCGCCGTCGATGGCCGTGCCGCCCGTAGCGCTGTTGGTCCCGTTGACATACCACTGGTACGACAGTTCGTGGCCGTCGATGGGGTTCACGTCCACGTGCAGCGCGGCGCTCTGGGCGCCGCCGTAGGTCAGGCTCAGGCCCTGCGGCTGTGCGCTGAAGGTCGGAACGGTCGCGGGGATCAACCGGAACGCGGCGTTGACGGTGACCGGGTAGGCGGGCATGAAGAAGCGGTGGTTGCTGCTGATGGCCCGGGTCTGTGTCGCGCCGTCGTCGTAGCTGAACGTCAGGCTGTCCGGATCCGGCTCGTAGCCCTTATCTGGCGTGAACGTCAGCGTGACGATCTCGCCCGCGTAGGCCTCGGTCGGACTCGCGGACACCGTGCCGTGCTCGATGCCGTCGCGAATGCTGACAGCCGATTTAACGGCGTCGTACGCATGGGTGGACAGGGTCAGCTGGGCGTCGCTGAAGGTATTGCGGATAGTGTCGTTGTACAGATAGACGACATCCTTCCCACCCACATGGAACGTATAGCCTTGGTCCGCGGAGCCGGTGCCGTTGTGTACCATGAACAGCTTGTCCGGATCGCCCACGGAGCCTACGTCGCAGTTGGTCACGTCGACGAGGTAGTTCCCGCCGTCCTCCATGTGGACGATGTTCCACATGTGATTGCCGCCGTTCATCTTGCCGACGACGAGCAGGCAGTCGTAGGGATCGTCGAAACCGGAGAGGTCGAAAAGGTACTTGAACGCCTTGGAATAGCCCTCGCACACCACGTTGGTATTGGGGTCGCCGTCAAAGACGTGGATCAGCTGCCAGGGATCGCCGTAGGGCGCGTTGTTGTTAATGGCGGCGTGATCGTAGGTGACCCTTTCGCAGATTGCATTTTTGTACGCGGTCAGGCGGTCGCGGACGCTGCCCGTCTGGTTGCTCTCCACGATTTGCGCGGCGTTTTCGAGCGCTCTCTTGGCGGTGGTGACCTTATCCGCGTTGACGGTGTACTCGCCGGAGGCTTGGTAATCCACCGAAACCGACATGGAAAGCGTGATGCTGTAGGAGGTCGTGTAGTACAGTTGGTATTCTCCCCCCACCGTCCTGCCGCCCACGGTCATGCCCGTGGGTTTTTGGCTGATAATCCCCTTGGTCTTGTTGTACCAGTACAGCTCGCTGGGGCAATCCGCCAGGAGGGCGTAGATCACATTGCTGAGATTGAAAACCGTGATCTTCGAGATGGCGTCCATCGCCTCCCTGGTAATTCTGGTAATTCCATTATCGTTGTAGATGACCTGGCTCACATGAAGCGATTCCGCCGTCCATGGGCCGAGATCGACGCCCTTCGCCCGCAGCGTTTCCTCGGAGATGATGAATACGCTGCTCGACAGCTCGCCCGCGGCCACCCGGGTGACCTCGGATTTCAGAATGTCGTAGACGACGCTGTCCATGCCCGTCAGCACCGTGCCGGCCTCGGGCAGCGGCATCGGCGCGGAAATGCCCAGGGAGTCGTCGATCATCCGCTGCACGTAGGCGTCCAGCAGCGCGTCGTTGTCCCCGTCGTCCCAGGCTGAGCTGACGACCTCCGGCTCGGAGGGCAGCTCGGCCGTCAGCAGGGGCGCTTCCCCGGGCAGCTCCTCGCCGCTCTCCCACAGGACCTGGCCGTCGGCCTCCTCTGTTTCCTCCGCGAGCTCCAGCTCGGGGGCCTCCGCCACCTCCGGCTCGGCGGGCGCCGTGACGATGACTTCGTCGTCGGCCTCGTCGAAGCCTTCGTCGGCGGTTTCTTCGGCGGCTTCTTCGGCGGTTTCTTCGGTGGGTTCGGGGTTGGCTTCGGCGACGGGTTCGTCGGCGGTTTCTTCGGCGGGTTCGTCGTTTGCCGCATCGTCCGGCGCATCGTCCGCCACATCGTCCGCCGGTTCGGCGGCCTCCCCGGCTTCCTCCCAGGCGGTTTCCTCGGCGGCCTCCCCGAACGCCGCGGGCTCCGTGACGACCGGATCCGCCGTTTCCGCGAAATCCTGATCCGCCGGGACGTCCTCGACGGGCGCCTCCCCGGCGGGGAGGGCCACGTCCTCCGCGGACGCGAGCGCCGGCAGGGCCAGCAGCAGCGCGATCAGCAGCGCCAGGGCCCGCTTGACGGTATATTTCACAGTCGTTTCCTCCTGATAACAGTCAATGCAGAATTTGTCATTCCGTACATATTATAGCAGGATTTCGCGGCTGGAACAAGATACCATTCGGTTACGAACGGCGTATGACACAGAAAAACCCGGGTTTTGCCCACGAAGCGCGGGCGGGCCCGGGTTATTCTCGCAGATTAAATCTCCATCACATAGCACCCCTCCAACGCGCCCTTGGACAGTGTCACGGCGTTGGGCAGGGTCTGGGCATGGGTGGCGGCGACGAACTCGGCGCAGTCGGCGACGGTGAAGTGGCAGTACTTGTTGCGGTAGTGCATGGCGACGGCGGCGCGGGGCTTATAGGTCTTTATGAGCTCAAGCGCCTCCGCGGTGGTGAGGGTGAAGGTGCCGCCGATGGGGATGAGCAGCACGTCCACGTCGCGCAGTATCGCCTTCTGGGCGTCGGTGTCGGGCTGGTGGCCCAAATCGCCCAGGTGGACGAGCTTCATGTCCCCGTCCTGCACGGCAAATATCACGTTGTCGCCCCGCTTCGCGCCGCGGACCTCGTCGTGGAAGCTGGCCACGCCGGTGATGGTCGCGCCGCCGCGCGCGTACACGCCGGGCTTGTTGATGATCTCCGGCTCGCCCGCCACGGCGGCAAAGTAGTTGTGGTCAAAGTGGTCGTGACTCGACAGCACGATGTCGGCCCTGACGTGCAGCGGGGGATAGCCCACCGAATCGTCGTAGGGGTCGGTGACGATCACGCGGCCGTCGCTCAGCGTGATGGCAAAGCAGGCGTGTCCCAGCCATTGAAGTTTCATAGTCCTCGCTCCTTTTCAATCAGATAGTTCGCCAGCGCGCAGGCGTACAGCCCGCCGCCAGGGATGTGCTCTCGCAGGCACACGGCAGCGCGCTGCCGCAGGTCGCGGGAATACCGGGGGTCGCGTTCGCCGCCGTCCAGCTGCTTCACGGCCCGGGCGAACAGCTCAAGGACGGCGGCGTCCGGGGGACCGGAGAACCGCCGGAGGGCGCGGCACAGGGGGTCGGGAGGCTCGGGGTAGCGCGCCTCCAGCCGGGCAAGCCACACCGCCGACGGGGTCAGCCGGGCGAGGCCCTCCGCTTCCCGGCAGATGAACCCCGCCGCGGCCCAGTCGACCTTCCCGCCCCGCAGGGGGGCGTCGGTGACGTACAGGGCGTCGCCCCGGTCCCGCCGCAGGAACGCGCCCTCCGGCAGCCGGGCGCGGGCGGCGTCGCGGAGCCTGCGCGCGAAGTCATTCATAGCGCCTCAGGACCTCCGGCAGCGCGTCAATCAAATCCGCGGGGGTCATGCCGCGCACCCCCCTGCGCGCGCGGGCCAGCTCGCCCGCCGCGCCGTGCAGCAGGCAGCCCGCCACGGCGCATTCGGCGGGGTCGAGGGAGGGGTTCTGGGCCATCAGCGCCCCGATGATGCCGGACAGGCAGTCGCCGCTGCCGCCCTTGGCCATGCCGCTGGTCCCCTTTGCGGAGATCACCGGCCCATCCTCCGCCATGATCACGGTGGCCGCGCCCTTCAGAAGCGCCCGCGCGCCCAGCCCGGCCAGCGCCCGGGCGTCGGCGAGGGGATCGGTCAGCGGGTGGTTAAGCAGCCGCCGGGCCTCGCCGGGGTGGGGGGTCAGCAGGTGGCGCGGGCGCAGGGACGCCTTGAGGTTGGGATGCTCGGCGATCAGGTTCAGCGCGTCGGCGTCGAACAGCGTGGGCGCGCCGCCGTTCAGCAGGACGTCGATCACCTCCGGCGCGGCCCGCCGGGAAAGCCCGCACCCGCACACGACGGCGCTCTTGCCGGGCAGCAGGTCCCGAAGCACCGCCGCGGCCTCCGGGGCCAGGGCGCCGTCCCGCTCGGACAGGGGCACGCACATGGCGCAGGGGGCGAGGGTCTGCAATATCGGCACGACGGAGGCGGGACAGGCCACGGTGGTCAGCCCCGCCCCGGTGCGCAGGGCCGACTGCGCGCACATCGCCGCCGCGCCCGCCATGCCGAAGCTGCCGGCCACGATCAGCAGGTGCCCCGCCATGCCCTTGTGGAAGTTGCGGGGGCGCTTCGGCAGAGCGGCACGGGCGTCGGCGTCCTCCGCAAGCGCGGGGCTTCCCGCGGGGTAAAAGGACGCGGGGATGCCGATGTCCGGCGTCACGACCTCCCCCGAAGCGTCCAGGCCGTCCGCTAGGAAGCAGCCGGGCTTGGCGTACTGGAAGGCGACGGTCACGTCGGCGACGACGCAGGGGTCATACGCCACGCCGGTCAGCCCGTTCAGCCCGGAGGGGATGTCCACCGCCACCACGGCGCTGCCCCGCGCGCGGTCGGCGTTGATGCGCCGGATGAGGTCGGCGGCGGGGCCGGCGGGCGCGCGGGACAGGCCCGTGCCGTACAGCGCGTCCACCCAGACGTCCGGGCGGCCATCGGGGGCCTCGGGCACGCCGGTTTCCCGGGCGCGGCGCAGGTTCTCCGCGGCGTCCGGGGAGGTCGGCTCCGCCGCGGACACGACGGCCGCCCGCCCGCCCGCCTGCCGAATCATCCGGGCGCAGGCGTAGCCGTCGCCGCCGTTGCCGCCGGGGCCGCAGGCGAAGCAATACGTCCGGTCCGCGCCGTAGCGCGCGAGGAGCGCGTCGCAAAGCGCCCGGGCGGCGACCTCCATCAGCGCGATGGACGCCGTACCGGTCGCCCCGAAGTAGCGCCGCTCCATGTCCCGCATGTCGGCGGGGGTGATGAGTGGGATCATTGGAACCTCCTTTGGAGTGTGGAGAGTTGAGAGTGGAGAGTGGAGATACAGTCAGCCGCGCACAGATGTCTTGTGGGAACCATAGCGCTGTTCCCGCGAAGCGATGCCGTTCCCAGGCACTATAAATCTCCACTCTCCACTCTGCACTCTCCACTCTCAATTATCGCCGTCGCGGCGGCGAAGCCGGACTCGTGGGTGACGGTGACGTGCACGCGGGCGTCTCCCGCGAGCGCAAGGGCGTGTTTATACAGCGTGCAGGCGGGGCGGCCGTTTTCGTCGGGCAGGATCTCTACGGCGTCGGGGCCGAAGCCCGCGAAGCCCGTGCCCAGGGCCTTCGCCACGGCCTCCTTCGCGGCGAACATGCCCGCGGCGATCTCGCCCCGGCGCGCGCCCCGGGCGGCCAGTATGCGCGCCCGCTCGCACTCGGTGAACACCCTCTCGAGAAAGTGCTCCTTTTCGATGGCCTTCTCGATGCGCCCGATGTCGCACAGGTCAAGTCCGATGCCCAAAATCACCGACAATCCCCCCACAATTTGGCCCAAATAAGACACGTTTTTTAATATTATAGCACAGGTTTGCGGTTTTGCACAGATTTCCTTGTGTTTCCCGGGATGAAAATGTATACTTAGGTTGGATCAGTTTGAGTTGCAAGGAGACATGGCTATGCAGGTGACACAGCGCTTTGCGCAGCTGCTCAAGAAAAACGTGGGCAAGGTGATCGTGGGCAAGGAGGACGCGGTGGCGCTGATGATGATCGCGCTTCTGTGCCGCGGCCACGTGTTGATCGAGGACGTGCCCGGCGTGGGCAAGACCACGCTGGCCAGCGCGCTGGCGCGGTCGCTGGACTGCTCGTTCAAGCGGATACAGTTCACTCCGGACATCACGCCCTCCGATATCACCGGCTTTTCCCTGGCCAACTTCAAGACCGGCGAGCTGGAGTACCGCCCGGGCATGATCATGAGCCAGATCGTGCTGGCCGACGAGATCAACCGCACCTCGCCCAAGACCCAGTCCTCGCTTCTGGAGGTCATGGAGGAGGGCCAGGTGTCCGTGGACGGCGTGACCTACCAGATGCCCCGGCCCTTCATCGTGTTGGCGACCCAGAACCCGGTGGACTTCGTGGGTACCTACCCGCTGCCGGAGGCGCAGCTGGACCGCTTCTTCATGCGCATCGCCATTGGCTATCCCACCGCCGAGGAGGAGGCCGACATACTGGAGCGCTACACCGGCTCCGCCCGGCCCATGGAGGATTTAAAGCCCATCTGCACAAGCTCCGACATCGTGCGGCTTCAGCAGGAGGTGGAGAAGGTCTACGCCGCCAAGGAGATTAGGGTGTACGTGTCCGGCATCGCGGCGGCCTCCCGAAAGAGCGGGGCGTTGCAGCTGGGCGTGTCCACCCGCGCGGCCATATCGCTGGTGCGTGCATCACAGGCCCACGCGCTGCTGGACGGGCGCGATTACGTCAAGCCCGAGGACGTGCAGGCCATGGCCGAGCCCGTGCTGGCCCACCGGCTGGTGCTCTCCCCCGAGGCCCGCATGCGCAACATGACCGCCCAGCGGGTGCTCAACAACGTTATGGGATCGGTGCAGGTGCCGGTCAAGGCGAAATGAGCGCCATGAACATACTCAACGCGCGCCGCGTCGGCTACGCGCTGTGCATGGCGGCGCTGCTCTCGGCGGGGCTTTCCACGGGCACGCGGCTGTACTACCTGGCGTTCTACATGATGCTGGCGATGCTCTTGCTGGGCCTGATATCGGTGGCGTGGACGCTCTTCACGGTGAAACTGGAATTGAAGGGCGTCAAGGCGCGGGTGACCCGGGGCGACAGGCTGATGACGGTGTTCTCCGTGCGCCACGCCTCGCTTTTGCCGGTGTCGGCTATACGGGTGCAACTGAGCGTGCCCTCAGGCTATTCCGCCGCGCAGACGGTGAACGTCACCACCCCGCCCTTTGTGTCCCGCACCTTCCGGCAGGTGCTGCAATGCCCCCACCGCGGGGTGTACGAGGCCGGGATCACGAAGATCAGCGTCGAGGACGTGTTCGGCATGATCTGCCTGTCCCGACGGCCGGGGACGAAGCTGGCGCGGATGGAGGTGTGCCCGAGGGTGACCGACATCGCGCCGATGCTTCTGAAAAACGCGGACATGGGGCCGGAGTTTCGCTCCACCGCCACCGAGGACACCGCCTCGCCCTCGGACGTGCGCAAGTGGCAGGACGGCGACGAGCTCAAGAAGGTGCACTGGAAGCTCAGCCTGCGCAAGCGCGAGCTGATGGTGCGCACCTACGAGGAGAGCGCCCGGCCCGACACGCTGATCATCCCCGATCTGCAGCGCGTGACCACGCTCAGGGACCAGCAGCTGTCCATCGAGGACTGCGTGTGCGAGGCCAGCCTGGACGCCGCCAAGGCCCAGCTCGAGGCGGGCTATCCCGTGCGCATGCCGCTGACCAACGCCCACCCCGGCGAGGTGGCGGGGCAGTTCCCGGCGGATTTTCCCGCCTTCGCCGACGCCATGCTGAAGGTGGCCTTCGACAGCCCCTACGACTATGAGCGCGTGCTCATGCTGATGATGGGGCGGTTGCAGCGCACCGGCGGCGCGGTGCTCGTCACCGCGCGGCTCACCACCCGCATCGCCGACATGGCGCTGAGGATGCAGCAGTCCGGCATCACCACCCGGCTGGTGTGGGTGTCCGACGATGCCCGCGAGGAGACGCTGACCATGCTGGAGCGCCTGCGCATGGGCCACGTGGAGGCGCAAAGGCGCGACCCGTGGAGCTTTGAGGGCGGCGAGCATGCGACAGGTAAGGCGGACTATGAGGATGAGTATGACGCAGAATGAGGAATTAGGAATGAGGAATTAGGAATTAGGAATTGGGGCTACGACCTCTTCCGTCATTTGCTTCGCAAATGCCACCTTCCCCTGAAGGGGCGGAAGAGGTCGTCATCAATTCCTAATTCCTATCTCCTAACTCCTAACTAATTCAAGCAAGGTTACGCAATGAACAACAATACCAAACTCCATCGCATCGCGCTCACGGCGCTGCTGGCGGCGGCGTTCGCGGGCAGCGCTCTGACGACCATCGGCACGGCGCTCAACGCGGCGCCGGGCCTGCGGGCGTGGCTGGCGGCGCTCTTGTCGGCGCTGCTCGGCGGCCTGGCGGCGTACTCCACGGCGGGCGCGGTGATCGGTCTGGCGGCGCTGGCGGTGATGACCGGCGGCTGGACGCTGACCCACCTGGACCGGCTGCGGGCCGTCCCCGCGCTCATGGACGCCGCCCCGGGCGCGGAGGCCGTCGCGGGCGCGCAGGCGCTTTTGGTGTGCGCGGCGCTGGTGTTCGGCGCGCTGTTTTTCCTGATGCTCTATAAGCGCGGCGGCACGTCCATGGCGATACTGATCCTCGGGGCCATGCTGGTGTTCAGCCACGGCATGTCCCAGCAGGCCTCCATCGCCGCGTCGGTGCCGGGGCTGATCGCCGGGGCGGCGGCGTTTGCGCTGTCCGACGGCGTGCAGCGGGACCGCCCGGCGCTGCGGGTGCTGCTGCCCTCGGCGCTGGCGGTGGCCGTGGCGCTCGCGCTGATGCCCGCGGGCCGGGTGACCTGGGAACCCATGGAGAACCTGGCCGCCCGGGTGCGCAGCGTGTTTGAGCAGTACTTCAACTTCACCCACGAGCGCATCGCGTTCTCCATCGCGGAGGAGGGCTACAACCACGGCGGCGAGGTGGACGGCCAGCCCGTGGCCATGCTGGGCGGCCCGGCGAATCCCGATCCCAAGGCGGTGATGCGTGTGACGTCCGACGCCCCCATACTGCTGCGGGGCACCATACGCGCCACCTACACCGGCTATTCCTGGGTGGACGTCACCCCCAAGAACCGGTATCTGTACTACGATGTCACCCACCGCCTGGTGCGGGAGCGGGTGTTCGATCTGCGCTTCGACAGCCCCGAGGAGGCGTTTCAGACGGTCAGGGCGTCGGTGGAGCTGCTGGATTCCGGCACCAGCACGCTGTTCGTGCCCGGCAGGATGAAGGACTTCGACATGGCCCTGTCCAACGCGGTGTACTACAACTCCTCGGGCGAGATGTTCATGGCCCGCGTGGCCGAGCGCGGGGACAGCTACGCCCTGGAGGCGCTGAACCCCGTGCACGGCGAAGCGCTGATGCAGGCGGCGCTGTGGGGTGAGACGGACGACGACGACCGGTACGGCCCCATCCTCTCGGCCCACAGCCAGCTGCCCGACGGCATCGAGGACGGGCTCTACGCCCTGACCATGGAGATCACCGCCGACGCCCGCAATCCCTACGAGCGCGCCGCGGCCATCGCCGACTACCTGCGCAAGAACATGCGCTATAAGCTGGAGGTGGAATATCCGCCCCGGGGCAGGGACTTCGTGTCCTGGTTCGTGCTGGACAGCAGGCAGGGCTATTGCAGCTACTACGCCTCGGCCATGGCGGTGATGGGGCGCATCGCGGGGCTGCCCACGCGCTACGTCGAGGGCTACTATGCCCGGCCCGGTGTGGACGGAACCGTCACGCTGACCGGCATGGAAGCCCACGCCTGGGCGGAGGTGTACTTCAAGGGGCTGGGCTGGATCCCCTTTGACGCCACCAACGGAGGGCCGAACGCCGGCGGCGAGGCGGGCGCCGGCAATGATCCGGGCGAGGAACAGTACGGCTACGCCGCGAACAGCCCGGAGGATCAGCCGGGGAACACGGTGCCGCCGGAGGACGATTCCTCCAAGGCCGCCGACGGCGTGGACGACGGGCAGACGGGCCTGAACGACAACACCCAGCAGGAGCCCACGCCCTCGCCGGAGCCGGAGGGGCATCCCTTCGACGAGCCGGAGGACGACCCGCAGGACGACGACACCCCCGACCCGGACGACTTCCCCCCGGAGGACCAACCCGAGGACCGTCCCGAGGCCGCCGCGGGCGGCGGGGCGTGGGGCGCGCTGATCGTGCTGCTGATACTGGCGCTGATTGCGCTTTTGATCTGGTGGGTGCGGCGTCGGCTCCAGAGCGCCGACCCGGCGCTGCTGTGCAAGAAGACCCGGCGGGCTTCCCAGGGGGCCATGATCGCCTATCGCGCCAACCTGACGCTGCTTGCGCACCTGGGGCAGTATCCCCAGAGCGGCGAGAGCCCGGAGGCCTTCGCCCAGCGGGTGGCGAAGGAGCTGGACAACCCCGACTTCGAGGCGTTCAGCCGCGCTGTGACGCTCGCACGCTACGCCGGCAAGCCCGTCCGGCGCGACGACGTGCAGACCGGCCTGCGGGCCTACGCCCGGTTTGAAAAGGGCATGCGGCCCATGGAGCGCGCGCGGTTCATACTGACGCGGGTGATCAGGGGATTGGGGGACTTTGAAATCATCCCGTAACCAGACCGCTGATAAATCCCGCAACCGCAAAAAACTCTACCGACCGGAAAGAATCGGTAGAGTTTTTTGCTTACTGCGTCAGAACGGCTTGCAGAATCGGTCACTTACGACCGGGTAAGCTCCCTCATCTGCAAGCCGTTCTTCCTTGTCTTGCGGGTTTCTCATCGGTCTGGCAGGCGCTGTCTCAAAGTGCGCGCACGTTGTAGGGGCGGCGCCCCCGCCGCTGTTTCATTCTCCGCCGACGATCCGCGCCAGCGCGATGGTCTTTCCTTCCCGGGAGAGGCGGATCTCCGTGCCCCCGTCGGCGTGACGCCGGTGGATATCCAGCGTCTCGCCCTCGAAGCAGGGACTTCGGAAGGCGACCTCCATCTCGCGGATGCGCAGGTCGCTCCAGTCCTTCGAGGAGAACGCCCCGGCGATGGCCCGCACATAGGCGGCGTTGTTCATGTGGCCGCCCAGGTCGATGTCGGTGGAGCGCACGGTGTATTGGCCGAGGCTTTCGGCGTCGGAAAAATCGTCGGTCAGCCGCGCGAAGGGCTCCGGCAGCACCCGGTCCTCCAGAAGCTCCAGGTCCTCCGGGAACACGCCGTCCACGGGATGCAGCCGGTGGGTCTTCAAATCCATGATCATCCACTCGGTCTTGCCCGCGACGATGACCTCCCCGCCCCGCAGTATGGCGTAATCGCGGTTGCAGCGGGAGCGCTCCGGGGCCTCGGGCCAGGTGCGCAGGGTCACGGTCTCGGTGAGGGCCGGGCAGTCGTAAAAGCGTATGCGCGTGCGCACGGTCAGCCAGAAAAGCCCCTGCTTCATCAGGCCGTTCATGCCCACGCCCAGCCGCTCGGCGTGCTCGGTGGCCAGGTCCATGAACAGCGCAAAGGCGTTGGGCACGCCCAGCTTCGCCGTGGCGTCGCACATGCTGGGCAGTATGGTCAGCGCGCGCTCGTAGTATCCCTGCATGGGTTTCACTTTCTCTTTTGATGGATAATCTGTCCGTAGTGCTCCAGCACCTCATCCACCAGCACAGACCAGGGGATGGGGATGGTCTTGCGGGCGTTTTCGCCGATCTCCTCCAGCGCCTCCGGGTCGGAAAGCGCGCGCTCGATCACGCGGGCCAGGTCGGCGGGGTCGTCGTCGCACAGAAAGCCGTTGAAGCCGTCGCGCATGCCCTCCGAGGCCGAGCTTTTGCGCACCACCACGGCGGGGGTGCCCATGGCGGCGGCCTCCCGCACCACCAGCGGGGAGTTGTCGTAGACGGAGGGGAACAAAAACAGCGACGCGCGCTTGTACAGCGCGTTCAGCAGGTCCCGGTCCGTCATGTGGCCGGTCATCCGCACCCGGTCGTCGATGCCCAGCGCCTTCGCCAGCTTCGCGATGTCCTTCTCGTGGGGGCCCTGCCCCGCCAGCACCAGCCGGAAGGGGCGGCGCAGCTTCGCGCAGGCCTCCAGCACGCAGCGCAGGTTCTTCTTCCAGTTCATCTGGCCCACGAACAGCAGAACCGGCGCGCCGTCGGGGGCGTACTGCTCCGACGCCGCCCGGAGCGCCCGGTCGTCCACCGCCGCGATGTCGGTGCCGTTGTACACCACGCGGATGTCCCCGCTAAAGCCGTAGTCCCGCAGGGTCTGCGCGGAGGACTCGTTCACGGCCCAGACCTCGTCGCACTTCTCGTAGAAGTTCACCACGTACTTCGTGCCCAGCGCGGCCAGCGCGCCGACGCCGGTGACCTGCAAAAAGTCGTCGTAATACTTGGAGTGGAACGTGCCCACGATGGGGCAGCCCTGCTTGCGGGCGTAGGACAGGCCCGCGTGGCCGGCCACGAAGGGCGAGTGGGCGTGCACGATGTCGGCGTGGATGTGGTTTAAGCGGTTTTGGCAGTGCACGTCCAACAGCGGCGTGCCCACCTTGTAGCTCTTGAGCTTCAGAAGCGGCACGCCGATGTAGTCCACGATCTCAAAGGGGAAGTTGCCCCGGTAGCCCGTGTTCGCCTGGGGCGCGACCACGTAGCTCTCGTGGCCCTTGAGCCCCATGTTCCGGGCGTATTGATACACCACGTTGCCCACCCCGTCCATGATGGGCAGGAAGGTGTCGCAGAATTGGATGATGCGCATCTAAGAGATCCTTACCTTTTTTCAGAGTGGAGAGTGGAGAGTACAGAGTGCAGAGTGCAGAGTACAGAGTGCAGAGTGCAGAGTACAGAGTGCAGAGTGCAGAGTACAGAGTGCAGAGCCGTAGGGACGCCATTCATGGCGTCCGTCGCAAACGGGGACGACCTCTTCCGTCTTAGAGTGTGTTTCTAAAATGCCTGAACCCTTGACTTAGCCCCACTAAGCCTGCGGAAAATCGCCTTGAAATGCAGCCAAATCCGCTCGAAACTGCATCTCCCGGCATTTAGAAACACACTCTAATGCCTGACGGCATTAATCTACCTTCCCCTGAAGGGGAAGGCTTTTGGAGGCTTGACGGGAAGGCTTCCCCCTGGGGGGAAGCTGTCACCGCAGGTGACTGATGAGGGGGGATATCCCACAAGTTTCCATGAAGAGTCAACTCTTTTCAATCGGACAAATCCCGAAGGGATTTGAACCAAAACTGCACTCTGCACTCTCCACTCTGCACTCTCAAGCCGAATCCAAGTCAACAATCAATAGAACAACATTTATCCCGTTACTGCGCCTTGTACACGCACGCGCCGCCCACGAAGGTGGCGCGGACGTTGAAGTGCCGGTCGGCGATGACGATATCGGCGTCCTTGCCGCGCTGCAGCGCGCCCTTGCGGTTGTCCATGCCGATGGCGCGGGCGGGGTAGAGGGAGGCCATGTTGACGGCGCGCCACATCGGTATGCCGGAGAAGCGCACGAAGTTGCGCACGGCCTTGTCCATCGTCAGCGTGCTGCCGGCGAGGGTGCCGTCCATCAGTCGGCAGTATTCGCCCTCCATGCGGATCTGCACGCCCAGCTGGTCGTACACGCCCTCGGGCATCCCGGCGGACTGTATGGAATCGGTGATCAGCACCAGCCGGTGCAGCTTGAGCCGCGCCATCAGGGGGAGCATCAGGGGACTGACGTGCAGGCCGTCGGCGATGAGCTCGCAGTACACCCGGTCGTCGTTGAGCGCCGCGCCCACCAGGCCGGGGTTGTGGTGGTTCAGCGGGGCCATGGCGTTGAAGGTGTGGGTCACGTGGGTGACCCCGGCCTCGATGGCGGCGAAGGCCTGCTCCGCGGTGGCGTCGCTGTGGCCCATGGACACCGCGATGCCCATCCGCCTGGCCGCGCGTATGAAGTCCAGCGCGCCGTCCACCTCGGGGGCGACGGTGATCAGCCGGATGACGCTCGCCCAGGGCTTGATCCTGCGGGGGTCCGGGCGCTGGATGTACTCCTCGCGCTGGGCGCCCTTGCGCCTGGGGCTGATGAACGGGCCCTCCGCGTGGCAGCCCAGCACCTGCGCGCCGCCGCGCCACTCGGGCAGGGCGCTCTCCCGCATGACCTCGCGGATGGCCGTGAAGCACTTCTCCAGCTCGGGCCAGGGCAGGGTCAGCGTGGTGGGCAGCCAGCTCGTCACGCCGTTGCGGACCAGGTGGGCGCACATGTTTCTCAGGTCGGAGAGGTCGGCGCGGGAGGTATCCCACCCCATAAAGCCGTGACAGTGAACGTCGATCAGCCCCGGGGCCACGTAGCAGCCCTTGGCGTCGATGATCTCCGCCTCCTCCGGCGGCTCCGACGCGATCTCCGCGATGCGCTGGTCAAACGTGAGCACCTTTTGGTCAATGACGCCGTCAGGGATCAGTATCCGTCCGTTGACGATGCTCTTCATGGCGAATCCCCCTTTGTATCCCCCCTTATTTTACCACGTTCTTACGTCGGGTTCAAGCGGTTTCATACGACTAATCCTCCTTTTTTGTCCGACCGATCCTCCTTTTTTCCACTAGAGTGTGTTTCTAAATGCCGGGAGATGCAGTTTCGAGCGGATTTGGCTGCATTTCAAGGTGATTTTCCGCAGGCTTAGTGGGGCAATAGCAGTCGCGCCACTGCCGAAGGCAGGCGCGACCAGCCCGCGCTGGAATCCGTTGCCGAAGGCTTAGCGAAG
>CADASI010000014.1 GCA_902790525.1 uncultured Eubacteriales bacterium | reverse complement strand
GCTGGCCTGCGCCGCGCTGTCGATGGCCACGCTGATCCTCTACCAGAACTGGCTGGACGAGATGATCGCCATCGACCCGCTGACCCGGCTGAACAACCGAAAGCAGCTCATGTACCAATACGAACAGTGGCAGGGCTCCGCCAGTCCTGCGGCGGCCTGCCCCGGCGGGCCAATATCGCCCGGTACGGCGGGGATGAGTTCGTGGTGCTGGTCAGCGCCGAATCGCCGTCCACCGTCCGCGCGCTGACGGAGCGCATCCACGCCACGCTGGCGAAGCTCAACGCGCAGGCCCGCTCGCCCTATGACCTGAGCGTGAGCGTCGGCGTGGCTGCGGCGCGGCGAGGAGGAGAGCCTGAAGGACGTCCTCGACAACGCCGACCGCAGGCTCTACGAGGCGAAAAAGAGAGCCTGACCGGCACAATGATTGTCGGCGTCTTCCTTCGGAAGCCGCCGACCCGCGCAACCGCGAGCTTCGCTCGCCGGTTCGCTAATCATTGTTATCCCCAAAAAACGCCGGACAGGTCATCGACCTGTCCGGCGCTGTGCGCATGGGATTTCAGGTGTTGCGCTTCTTGGAGAGAATGTCGAACACCACGGCCGCCAGCAGCACGAAGCCCTTGACGACGCGCTGGTAGTTCGCGTCGAGGTTGATCTGGAACATGCCCAGGTTGATCACGCCGATCAGTGTCGCGCCGATGACCATGCCGAGCACGGTGCCCGCGCCGCCGCTGGCGGACACGCCGCCCACCACACAGGCGGAGATGGCGTCCATCTCGAAGTTCTTGCCGGCGTCGGCGTTGGCCGCCGTGTAGCGGGAGATCACGATCATGGCGGAGATGGAGGTCAGTATCGCCATGTTCAGATACGCCAGGAACATGATCCGCTTGGTGTTCACGCCGGACAGGCGCGCCGCCTCCATGTTGCCGCCCACCACGTAGAAGTGACGGCCCACCGTGGTCTTGCTGGTGATGAACGCATACAATAGCACCACCGCGGCCACCCACACCAGCACGGTGGGGATGCCGCCGGCCAGCGCCAGCTTGTACATGACCAGCACTATGGCCAGCGCGCCCAGCGCGCTCTTGGCGACATCCATGCCGAGGGTATCCACCTCGTAGCCCTTCCTCAGGCGGGTCGCGCGGGTGTTGAAGATCAGCAGCACCACCAGCGCCGCGGCCACGATGCCCACGATCAGGCAGGGCATGTTCATCTGGCCCTCGGGCGTCTTGAACAGCGTGCCGGAGAAGATGTTCAGGAAGGACTGGTTGTCCTTGAAGGAGATGGAGTTCGTCGAGGACACGCCCAGTATGGAGGTGCCCAGGCCGCGGAAGGCCAGGTAACCGGCCAGCGTCGCGATCCACGGCGGAACCATCACGTAGGCGATCAGCGCGCCCAGACCGCAGCCGTAAATCACGCCGATTGCCAGCATGGCCACCAGGGACAGGCCGGTGCCCCACTTCCACACCACCATCATCATGCCGCCCAGCGCGCCGAGCAGGCAGACGAATGCGCCGCAGGAGAGGTCGATGTTGCCGCCGGTCAGCATGCACATCAGCATGCCGCAGCCGAGGATGTACACATAGGCGTTCTGGTTGATCAGCGCGGCGAAGCTGGTCGGCTTGAACATCCGGCCCTTGGTCATGATCGTGAAGAAGATGTACACCAGCACCAGGATGATGAGCATGGCATTCTTTTTCAGCATGGAAATCGAATGCGGCTTTCTGATATTGGACTTATTCAAGGCTTTATTCTCCATTGTTTGCCATCCTCCTCACCCTTATCGCTTCTGACGTTTGGACATGACATCGAAGATGACGGCCGCCAGCAGCACGAGGCCCTTGACCACCTTCTGGAAGTTGGAGTCAACGCCCACCATGTTCATGCCCTGGTTGATAACGCCCATCAGCACGGCGCCGATGATCATGCCGGACACCTTGCCGATGCCGCCGTAGGCGGAAGCGCCGCCGATGAAGCAGGAAGCGATGGCGTCCATCTCATAGCCCTCGCCGTAGGTCGGGTCGATGCCCTTGGCGCGCGCGGCCGTCAGTATGCCGCCCAGGCCGGCCATCAGGCCGATGCTGGCGTAGGCGAACCAGTAGACGTTGCGCGTCTTGACGCCGGACAGGGCCGTCGCCTTCTCGTTGCCGCCGACGGCGTACAGGTGTCTGCCGATGGCCGTCTTGGTCGTGATGTACTGGTAGATCCCCAGGATCAGGCCGATCCAGATCAGCACCGTCGGGATGCCCCTGAAGCTGGCGAGCTGCCAGGTGATGAACAGTACCACCACGGAGATCGCGCCCGTCGTGACGCACTGTCCGAGCACGGACTGGTGGATGCTGAGCTTGTTCTGGATGTGGATCTTCCTCACGGTCATCAGGATGTAGACCACGATTACGAGTATGCCGATCGCCAGGCAGGTCAGGTTGGGCTTGCCCTCCGAGCCCATCCACTGGCGGATGAAATCGGGGATGTAGCAGTCGCGGCCACCGCCGAACAGGAACAGGAACTTCTCGTTGCTGATGTCAACGCGGTAGCCGCCCAGCACAACGTTGGAGAGGCCGCGGAAGGCGTACATGCCCGACAGCGTGGCGATGAACGCGGGGACCCGGATCTTGGCGATCCAGAAGCCCTGGAAGACGCCGATCAGCAGGCCGATCGCCAGCATGACGAGCACGGCGAACCACATGTTGGCGCCCTTGTCCATCATCACGCAGCCCACGGCCGCCGAGAAGCACACCACGGAGCCCACGGACAGGTCGATGTTGCCGCCGGTGAGGATACACAGCAGCATGCCGGAGGCCAGCACGAAGACGTAGCCGTTCTGGGAGATCAGGTTGTTGATGCTGCCGGGCTTCAGGGAGCCGCCGCCGGTGGCGATGGCGAAGAATATGACCACCACGACCAGCGCGATCACCATGGTGTATTTCTGGAAAAAAGCGCTAACGCTCATCCTGTTTTCATTCATCGTTACGCACCCCTTCCCGACTGGAGGATCAGCGCCATGATGTTCTCCTGGGTGGCATCCTGCGCTTTCATCTCACCGACCATTTTGCCTTCGTTCATGATGTAGATCCGGTCGCTCATGCCCAGCACCTCCGGAAGCTCGGAGGAGATCATGACGACGGACTTGCCCTGAGCCGCGAGATCGTTGATGATGCAGTAGATCTCGTACTTCGCGCCCACGTCGATGCCGCGGGTGGGCTCGTCCAGCAGCATGATGTCCGGCTCGGCGAACATCCACTTGGCCAGCAGCACCTTCTGCTGGTTGCCGCCGGAGAGGTTGCCCACGAGCTGCTCCACCGTGGGGGTCTTGGTCTTGAGCTTGTCGCGGTACTCCTCGGCCACGGCGTACTCCTTGTCCTGGTCGATGACGCCCAGCTTCGCCAGGCTGTTCAGGTTGGCAAGGGAGGTGTTGACCTTGATGGACTGGCTGAGGATCAGGCCGTTGCCCTTGCGGTCCTCGGTGACGTAGGCGATCTTGTGCTTGATAGCGTCGGCCTCGCTCTTCTTCATCTTGACTTCCTTGCCGTCGATCTTGAGCTTGCCGGAGAAGTTCACGCCATAGCTCTGGCCGAATATGGACATCGCCAGCTCCGTGCGTCCCGCGCCCATCAGGCCGTAGATGCCCACGACCTCGCCCTTGCGGACGTTGATGGACACGTCGTCCACCACCTTGCGCTCGGGGTAGAGGGGATGGTGCACGGTCCAGTGCTCGACCTCCATCATCACGTCGCCGATCTTCACGCCCTCGCGCTTGGGGAAGCGGTTGGTCATCTCGCGGCCGACCATGCCCTTGATGATGCGCTCCTCCGACACGGGCTCGGGGCCGCGGTTGTCAATGGTTTCGATGGTGGTGCCGTCGCGTATGACGGTTATCTTGTCCGCGACGTAGGCGACCTCGTTGAGCTTGTGGGAGATGATGATCATGGTCATCCCCTGCTTTTTGAAGCCCAGCATCAGGTCCAGCAGCGCGCGGGAATCCTCTTCGTTCAGGGACGAGGTGGGCTCGTCCAGGATCAGCAGCTTCGCCTGCTTGGCCAGTGCCTTGGCGATTTCCACGAGCTGCTGCTTGCCGGTGCCGATGGTCTTGACCTGTACCTTGGAGCTCTCCTCCAGGTTCACCATCTTCAGGTACTTGTCCGCCTCGGCGTAGGTCGTGTTCCAGTCGATGGCGAATTTGTGGCCGCGCTCGTTGCCCAGGTACATGTTCTCGCCGATGGTCATCTCGGGAACCAGCGCCAGCTCCTGGTGAATGATGACGATGCCCAGCTTCTCGGAATCCTTGATGTTTGAGAACTTGCAGACCTGCCCGTTGTAGATGATGTCGCCCTCATAGGTGCCATAGGGATAGATACCGCTCAGCACGTTCATCAGCGTGGACTTGCCCGCGCCGTTCTCGCCGACAAGAGCGTGGATCTCGCCCTCCTCCACCTGGAGGTTGACATTGTCAAGGGCCTTCACACCGGGGAAGGTCTTGGTAATGTTCTTCATTTCCAGCAATATCTTTGCCATGGCTCTCCTCCAACCTTCAAAAGAGAAGTATTCCTAAATGATGCAGGCGGGGCACGCCCGCCTGCATCGTTGTTCATTCAACGAATGAGATTACTGGAGCTGATCCTCGGTGTAGTAGCCGGAGTCGATCAGGATCTCTTTGTAGTTGTTGGCATCCGCGAACACGGGATCGCACAGGAAGGAAGGAACGACCTTCACGTTGTTGTCGTAGGTCTCGGTGTCGTTCACGTCAACCTCTTCGCCGGACAGGATCTGGCCGACCATCTTGACAACCTGCGCCGCCAGGGTGCGGGTGTCCTTGAACACGGACATGCTCTGCTTGCCGGCGATCATGTTCTTGGTGTTGGCGATGTCGCAGTCCTGGCCGGTGATGATGGGCCAATTCTCGCCGCCGTAGTTGGCCTCGAGGGCGTTGGTCACGCCCAGGGCGGTGGAGTCGTTGGAGCACAGCCACACGTCGAGCTCCTCGCCGTTGGCGTAGTTGGCGGTCAGGATATCCTCAGCGCGCTTCTGGGCGACGTCGGTCTTCCAGGTGGGGGTGGCAACCTGGTCGAACTCGATCTGGCCAGAGGTCACGATGATCTTGCCATCGTCGATGAAGGGCTTCAGAACGTCGATCGCGCCCTGATAGAAGTAACGGGCGTTGTTGTCGCCGGGATCGCCCGCGGTGATCTCCATAACGAACGGGCCTTCCGCGTTGTCCAGATCCAAAGCATCCTTCACGTAGGTGCCCTGCACGGTGCCGACCTTGTAGTTGTCGAAGGTGGCATAGTAGTCGACGTTGGCGTTGTCCATCAGCAGACGGTCATAGGCGATGACCTTGACGCCCTTCTCAGCGGCCTTGTCGAGGGCGGAGCCGAGGGAGGAGCCTTCGATCGCGGCGATAACCACAACCTGGCAGCCGTCGTCGATCATGGTCTCAACCTGGTTGAGCTGGGTGGGAACGTCGTTGGAGGCGAACTGCAGCTCGACCTCATAGCCGGCTTCCTTCAGCTTCTCTTCCATGTAGGCGCCATCCTGGTTCCAACGCTGGAGGTCCTTGGTGGGCATCGAAACGCCAACCTTTTCGGCCAGGGCGGCGGTGCAGCTCAGAAGCAGCATCGCGCAGAGCAGGAAAGCAAGAATCTTCTTCATGATAGGGGTCACTCCTTTTTATTATTTGTCATGCGCCTGACGGCCCACAACATTGACAATCATATTTTAACGCGGATTTTTCCTTTTGTCAATAACATGGCCGGATTTTTGTGAAAATTATGAGCACTAATCCGTTAAAACCGCAAATAATGAGAAGAATTGCACAACAAATCATAGCCCTTGAAAAAGACGAAAACCCGATTCCGTCGCTTAAGCGAAATCGATTGAGTATCTGTCACTTCGCCTTCCGCTTCCTGGGCTTCGGCTCGGGCAGCTCGTCGTACATTTCGGCCACCATCCGCGAAAATGCCTCCCGGTCGTCCAGGTTCGTCACCGGAAGCATGGGCTTCGCGCCCTCGTAGGGTGGCATGGGCTCCGCGTCCGGCATGGCCCTCCGGCTGGCCTCGGTGATCTTCACCATCACCCCCGGCTCGTAGATGCCCCCGAAGATGCGGTTGTTGATGTAGAAGATGTAACCCCCCATCATCGGCGTGCGCCGTATGCCCTCCAAACCGCTCAGCTGATCCGTCACATAGTCCGCCAGTTCTCGCGCAGACATTCAAATCACCTCCGGGGATATTATAGCACAACTTTGCGCTTGTGAAAACTTCATAATTATGAGATTTACAAGGGAGGGAAAATGATGTATGATTTTGCGGGAGAATTAGAGTGTGTTTGACTTAGTCCCACTAAGCCTGCGGGAAATCGCCTTGAAATGCAGTCAAATCCACTCGAAACTGCATCTCCCGGCATTTAGAAACACACTCTAGGAATTAGGAATTAGGAGATAGGAGTTGCGGTGCAAATCCCTCCGGGATTTGTCTGATTAAACCGAGTTCTGTCGTAACCCTGAATCAAAGAAATCCGAAGGATTTCCACCTGAATTCCTAATTCCTAATTCCTAATTAACCCGGAGGAAGGACATGCAAGACATTCTAACGCAGTCACATACCTTCTCGCACAAAGCCCTCTCCCTCCGTCGCGCCATCCACCGCCGCCCAGAGCTGGGGAACGCGGAGGAGGAGACGGCGGCGCTGATCGTGGGGGTGCTGGAGGAGTTGGGCTGGGCGGTGGCGCGGCCCGTGGGCACCTCGGTGATGGCGACGCTCGAGGGCGCGCGGCCCGGCAGCACCGTGGCCCTGCGGGCGGACATGGACGCCCTGCGCATACAGGAGGAGACGGGTCTGCCCTTTGCCAGCGAGATCCCCGGCGTGATGCACGCCTGCGGCCACGACTTCCACACCGCCGGCCTGTTGGGCGCGGCCATGGTGCTGACCGGGCACCGGCCGACGATGAAGGGCCGGGTGCGGCTTCTGTTCCAGCCGGACGAGGAGGGCTCCGGCGGCGCGGCGCGGATGATCGCGGCGGGGTGCCTCGACGGCGTGGACGCCGTGTTCGGGGCCCACGTGGACCCGGACCTGCCCGCCGGGACCGTGGGCTTCAAGTACGGCAAGATGTACGCCGCCTCGGACGTGTTCAGAGTGGTCGTGCGCGGCGAGGGCTGCCACGGGGCCTCCCCGGAGGCGGGCATCGACGCCATCGCCATCGCCGCCCAGGCGGTTACGGCGGTCCAGCAGATCGTCAGCCGCCGCCTGGCCCCCACGGACGCCGCCGTGATCACCGTGGGCAGCTTCCACGCCGGCGCGCAGGCCAACGTGGTGGCGGACCGGGCGGAGATCGAGGGCATCCTCCGCACCCTCGGGCCGGACACCCGTCGGCGGGTGAAAAAGCTGTTCACCGAAACCGTGCAGGGCGTGTGCGCCGCCATGGGCGCGCGCGCGGAGATCGACATCCGGGAGAGCTATCCCGGCGTAGTCAACGACGACGGCATGGTGGACTTCGCCAGGCATACCGCCGAACAGATGCTGGGCGCGGGGCGTGTCGTCACGCTGGACGCTCCCACCATGGCCACCGAGGACTTCGGGTACTTCACGCAGGCGGTCCCCGGGGCGTTTTACAAAATCGGCGTGCGCAACCCGGACATCGGCGCGGTGTGGCCCATCCACAGCCCGAAATTCGTGGCGGACGAGGCCGCCATGCCGCACCTCATCGCGCTGCACGCGGGGGTGGCGCTCAAATACCTCGGGAAATAAACCAAGGAGACGTTTGATGAAGAAGAAGGCCCTCTACGCGGGATTCATACTGCTGGTGCTGGCGATCGTGCTCTACATCGGCATCCGCAGCGGCGATTTTCCCGCCTCCGTCGAAGCGATACTCAACATGCCCCTGCGCTACGCCATGCTCAGCGTGGCCTGCGTGTTCGGGGGGCTCTTGATGGAGACGCTCAGCCTGGGCTCCGCGCTGCGCGCGCAGGGGCTGTCGCTGCCGTTTCGGCGGCTGTTTGCCATGTGTCTGCTGGGGGCGTTCTACTCCTACATCACCCCCGGGGCCTCCGGCGGACAGCCGATGCAGGTGTACCAGTTCCACAAGTGGCGGGTGCCCGTGGGCCGCGCCACCGCCGCGCTGACCATACACTTCCACTGCTTTCAGATCATGCTGCTGGTGTTCGACGTGGTGCTGTTTACGGTGTACCACAAATTCGTGCTCGCGGAGCTGGGGCCCAACCTGCCCATACTGATCGTGGGCTTCATATTCAACGTGATACTGGTGTCCGGGTCGCTGATGATCGCGTTCTACCAGCGGCCGGTGCGCTGGCTGGTGAAGAAGGCGGGCGCGCTGATGCGCCGGTTCAACATCGGCAATCCCGAGAAGCTGGAGCGCGCCGCGGACGGCATGGCCGACGGCTTCTACACCGGCATGCGGGAATTGGCGTCGAACCGGGCGGAGGTGGCCCGGCAGGTGATCATCGCCTCGGTGCGGGTGGTGTGCCTGATGAGCGTGATGTACTTCATCTACCGCGGCCTGGGGCTTCGCGAGCACAGCTACGGAAAGATACTCACCATGGGCTGCATGCAGTACACCTCCGCCGCCTACACGCCCCTGCCCGGCGCGTCCGGCGCGCAGGAGGGCGTGTTCGGGCTGTACTTCGCGGGCATGCTGCCGGACGCGCTGCTGCTCTCCGGCCTGTTGGCGTGGCGGTTTGTGACCTATTACATGATACTGATTGTGGGCTTCATCGTCACCACCGCCATGGGCATGCGCCACACCTCCGTGGAGGAGGCCGAGGCGGAGGTGGCCGACGAGCTGTCCCGGGAGGATACCATCGTAAAATCCCGTTTAACGCCGCCGCCAAACGATTGATTTTGGATTTTGGTTATGCTATCATATTACGGTAGCCGGTTTGCGCCCGGACGCCTGTCTGCTGCGCGGGCCACACATCCATTCAGAGAAGAGGGAAAGCATGTTTAAGATCGTCAAGAAGCAGCCTCTGAATCCGACCGTCACCAAAATGGTCATCGAGGCGCCGCTGGTGGCCCGCAAGGCGAAGGCCGGCCAGTTCATCATCCTGCGCGCCAGCGCCGACGGCGAGCGCATCCCGCTGACCATCGCGGGCTACGACCGCGAGGCCGGCACCGTGGACATCATCTTCCAGATCGTGGGCGGCACCACCATGGAGCTGAACACACTGAACGAGGGCGACTTCCTGCCCGATTTCGTGGGCCCGCTGGGCCGTCCCTCCGAGGTCGAGGGCTTCAAGAAGGTCGCCGTCGTGGGCGGCGGCGTGGGCTGCGCCATCGCGCTGCCGGTGGCCCAGGCGCTGCACGCCAACGGCTGCGAGGTGCACTCCATCGTGGGCTTCCGCACCAAGGACCTGGTGATCCTCGAGGACGAGTTCAACGCCTGCTCCGCCAAGGTCTGCATGATGACCGACGACGGCACCTACGGCACCAAGGGCCTGGTGACCAACGCGCTGGAGGAGCTCATCAAGGCGGGCAACCAGTACGACGAGGTCATCGCCATCGGCCCGGTGATCATGATGAAGTTCGTCTGCCAGCTCACCAAGAAGTACGACATCCCCACCGTGATCTCCATGAACCCCATCATGATCGACGGCACCGGCATGTGCGGCGGCTGCCGACTGACCGTGGGCGGCGAGACCAAGTTCGCCTGCGTGGACGGCCCCGACTTCGACGGCCATCAGGTGGACTTCGACGAGGCCATGAAGCGCGGCGCGATGTACCACGATTTCGAGCAGCACAAGCGGGACGAGTTCTGCAACCTGCTGAACAAGGAGGCTTAATACCATGGCTGAGAAGAACATGAGTCTGAAAAAGTGCCCGATGCCGTCCCTCGATCCGAACTACCGCAACAAGGTGTTCGAGGAGGTCGCCACCGGCTATACCTATGACATGGCTATCGAGGAGGCCCGCCGCTGCCTGCACTGCAAGAACAAGCCCTGCGTCAGCAAGTGCCCCGTGCAGATCGACATCCCCGAGTTCATCGCCAAGCTGGCCAACGAAGACATCGAGGGCGCGTTTGAGGTCATCAACCGCTCCTCCTCGCTGCCCGCCGTGTGCGGCCGCGTGTGTCCGCAGGAGACCCAGTGCGAGTCCAAGTGCGTGCGCGGCGTGAAAGGCGAGCCCGTGGGCATCGGCCGCCTGGAGCGCTTCGTGGCCGACTGGCACCGCGAGCATTCCACCGAGAAGCCCGCCGTTCCCGCCTCCAACGGCCACAAGGTCGCCGTCATCGGCGCCGGCCCCGCGGGCCTGACCTGCGCGGGCGACCTGGCCCGCATGGGCTACAAGGTGACCGTGTACGAAGCGCTGCACGTCGCCGGCGGCGTGCTGTCCTACGGCATCCCGGAGTTCCGTCTTCCGAAGGCCATCGTCAACAAGGAGGTCGACAACCTCAAGGCCATGGGCGTGGACATCGAAACCGACATGGTCATCGGCAAGGTGCTGACCATCGACGAGCTGTTCGAGATGGGCAACGAGGCCGTATTCATCGGCTCCGGCGCGGGCCTGCCGAGGTTCATGAACATCCCCGGCGAGAGCTTGAAGGGCGTGTACTCCGCCAACGAGTTCCTCACCCGCATCAACCTGATGAAGGCGTACAGGGACGACAGCAAGACCCCCATCCGCCACGGCAAGAAGGTCGCCGTCGTGGGCGGCGGCAACGTGGCCATGGACGCCGCGCGCTGCGCCAAGCGCCTGGGCGCGGACGAGGTCTACATCGTCTACCGCCGTTCCATGAACGAGCTCCCCGCCCGCGCGGAGGAGGTCGAGCACGCCCAGGAGGAGGGCATCATCTTCAAGACCCTCACCAACCCCGTGGAGGTGCTGGGCTACAACAATCCTGAGAACCCCCGCGATCCCCGCAACGGCGAGGTCTGCGGCATGAAGTGCGTGGAGATGGAGCTGGGCGAGCCCGATGCCTCCGGACGCCGCCGCCCCATCGTCAAGGAGGGCAGCGAGTTCGTGCTGGACATCGACACCATGATCATGGCCATCGGCACGTCCCCGAACCCGCTGATCCGGTCCACCACCCCCGGCCTCGAAGCCAACAAGCACGGCTGCATCGTCACCCAGGGCGAGGACGGCCTGACCAGCCGCGAGGGCGTCTACGCCGGCGGCGACGCCGTGACCGGCGCGGCCACCGTCATACTGGCCATGGGCGCGGGCAAGAATGCCGCCGCGGCCATCGACGAGTACATCAAGTCGAAGAAATAAGCGGATGAATACAGGCCCCCCGGTCCATGCACGCATGGACCGGGGGGCCTGTGTTATGTCACGATATCGCGCCGCCCTGCTTGAGCCGTTCTATCTCTTCGATGACCTCGCCCAGCATGTACAGCGAGCCGCAGGCGCACACCACGCCGTCGGGCCCGGCGAGATCGACGGCGGTCCGCACGCCCTCGGCGACGGTGTCACAGGGGGTGGCGGGGGCGTCGAGGTTCTGGCGGATGTAGTCGCTCAGCGCCTCGGCGGACAGCGCCCGGTGGTTTAATGGAGTGACGGTCACGAAGGCCCGGGCGAATGGCTTTAAGCGGTTGAACATGTCGCCGTAGTCCTTGTCGGCCATGACGCCGTTCAAAAACACGATGCGCCGCCCCGGCAGGTAGGTACGTATGGCGTCCTCCAGCGCCTCGAGGCACTGTGGGTTGTGCCCGCCGTCGATGATGAACAGCGGCTTTTCGGCCATCAGCTGGAAGCGCCCGGGCCAGGTCACGGCGGCGAGGCCCTCGCGCACGGCGGCCTCGGGGATGTTCCAGCCCCGGCTCTTGAGCACCTGCACGGTCGTCAGCACGTTGGCGGCGTTTTTAAGTTGGTGCGCGCCCAGCAGCGGCAGGCGGAGGTCCCGCATGTCGCCCCAGTCGAAGCGTTGGCCGGAAAGACCGGCGCTGACGGGTTTCAGGCTGTCGAAGTCGGCGGGGAAGAAGGGGGCGTCCATCTCCCGGCATACCTGCCGGAAAACGTCCTCCACGACCTTCTCCTGCCGGTAGATCACGCAGGGGCAGCCCCGCTTGACCACGCCGGATTTGGTCTTTGCGATCTTCTCCAGCGTGTCGCCCAGCACCTCGGTGTGGTCCAGGCCGATGTTGACGATCACCGCGGCTTCGTTGTCCTCAATGACGTTGGTGGCGTCCCATTCGCCGCCCATGCCGACCTCCAGCACCACGATGTCGCACTTCTGACGCTTGAAATACTCAAAGCCTATGGCCGTGACGATCTCGAACTCCGAGGGATGGTTGGCCATGGCCTCGGCGTGGGGGCGGATGTACTCGGTCAGGGCACAGATGTCCCCGTCGGAAATCTGTTCGCCGTCCACCTGGATGCGCTCGTTGAAGCGCATGATGTAGGGCGAGGTGTACAGCCCGGTCTTATAGCCGGCGTGGGTCAGTATGCTTTGCAGCATCGCCGCCGTGGAGCCCTTGCCGTTGGTGCCCGCCACATGGATGTACTTCATGCCCCTGTGGGGGTTGCCGATGCGGTCCAGAAGCTCAAGCTCCCGCTCCAGGCCGGGGATGGTGCCCATCCAGCTCACGTTGTGGATGTATTTCAGGGCTTGATCGAGATTCATGTTACTTCACTGCCCTCTCTATCGCGTGATGGGTGTCGTCCTGCCGGACCTCCTTCATGGCGACCGGCGGCCACAGCCGCAGCGTGTCGAACACATGGCTCTTGAACAGCCCGAAGATCACCGCCGCGTTCACCAGCGAGGTGACGGCGAACTGTATCGACCGGGTGCCCAGGAACCACGCCCAGGAGTGGGAGCCGTAGAAGAACGACAGCCAGTAGCTCTGCCACAGTACGCTGCCCACGATCACCGCCGGTATGAACGCGCCCAGTATGCGGAAATAGGTGACCTTCTTGTACAAAAGCGGGCGCATGAGCCCCGCGCACAGGCCGATCAGCACCGGGGGAACGGCGAAGACGGGATTGTAGCCGTAGCCGGAGAACAGGCAGCCTACGAAGTCCGCCACGAAGCCCACCAGGGCCCCGGGGATCGGACCGTACAGGAAGCCCGCCACGATGAAGGGCACGGCCTCGATGGAAAAGCGCATGTAGGGGTTCGGCATGGGAACGATGAATCGCGCCAGTATCACGCCGATGGCCGACAGCAGGGCCAGCGTGACCAGCATCTTGGTGGTGTATCTGCGCATAAAAAAGCCTCCATTCATTGGAGGAGGTTGATTCGTTCAGTTGTAACGCCCATACGGCATGCCATATGGGGAATACGCGATTGTGATAGCGGATGCGATAATGGCACCGCGGAGCGAACCGCCCCTTCGCCCGGCGGCAACCTCCCATCCGCCGGTACTTGACGCGCCATTCCTACTCATACAATCGATTTCCGGTTGCTACGACCCAAGCGTGATTTGACGGACCGCTGCATCTCTGGCCGCCAGCTTTCGTGCCGATATCCCTCCGTTCACGCCCATTATAGCGCGAACGGCGCGAATATGCAACCGTTTCGCATGATTTTACATTCTTCCCGTTCCCTGCTTCCTGTTCCCTGTTCCCTGTTCCCTCGGCTTTTACTTCATATACTTGTCAATCGCCTGGCACAGGTCGTCGATGGCCTGCTGGTCGCCCTCGGCGGCGGCGTCCACGATGCAGTGCTTGAGATGGTCCTGCAATATCAGCTTTCCCGTGTTGTCGATGGCGGAGCGCACCGCGGCGATCTGTATCAGCACCTCGGAGCAGTCCCGGCCCTCCTCCACCATGGTGCGCACCGACTGCAGGTGGCCGATGGCCCGCGACAGCCGGTTCAGCACGGCCTTGGTGTGCTCGTGGCTGTGGGTGTGGCCGTGGTGGCCGTGCGCGGCGTCGTGCGCATGGCCGTGATCGTGGCTGTGATCGTGGTCATGGTCATGATCGTGGTCGTGGGGGATGCCGTGGGCGTGCATATACTCATGATCGTGTTCGTGATCGTGATGCTCGGACATTTGTAATATCACCTCACATCCATTTTACCCGATGCCGCGCGGCTTTGCAATGCCCCGGGCGGCGACAACGGTAAAATTAAAAACAATTTTATGTTGGAATCCCCGGGGAGGGGTTTTACAAAACGCCGGAATTGGGGTATAATGGTGCGCAGAAGGATGATATCAGGAGGATACGGACATGAGCCACGAGCACGATCACGAATATATGCACGAGCACGACATTCCCCATGAGCACAGCCACGACCATGCCCACGAGCATGCGCACGAGCATACCCACACCCACGACCACGTGCACACCCACGCCGACGGCACCACGCACGCCCATCCCCACGAGCACGCGCACAGCCATCCCCACACCCACGAGGGCGAACACGGGCATCCCCACGGCTGTCCCGGCGCGGCGAACTGCGCAAGTGACTGCAAGACCTGCGACATGGACCCCCGGGCCGAGATCGTGGCGCTGATGCAGTACATGGTCAACCACAACACCGCCCACGCCAACGAGTTGGCCCAGCTCGCCGGGCGCCTGAAGGAGCTGGGCGACCCCGCCGGGTACGACCAGGTGATGCAGGCCGTATCCGACTTTGAAAAGGGCAATATGCGGCTGTCCACCGTGCTGGCCGCGATGAAGTAAGGAGGGTTTCACATGTGCCTTTCCACCGTGTATAATCTCGAGAAGCGCCCCGAAAACGAGGTGCTCAAGAACGTCATGCGCATCGAGTGCGAAAACGGCGTCGTCACGCTGACCGACATCATGGGCCGCGAGGCCGTCATCGAGGGCGAGATCGCCTCCGCGGACCTGACCGGGGGGACCGTGGTGGTGCGGCCGAAGGCGGCGTGCGCCTGAGCGACAGTTTTTTTAGAGTACAGAGTACAGAGTACAGAGTGCAGTTTTGGTGCAAATCCCTGCGGGATTTGTTTGATTAAAGGGGACCGTTTGTCCGGGAGTATCACGATTAAAACGTTGTAGGGGCGGCGATGCGCCGCCCGTCGGATGGTTCGAAACACCATGCAGCAGGCGGGCGCCGCATCGGCGCCCCTACGACGGGGTTCCGCGCTTGCGCCTGCCCTGATCGCCCGCCGGACAGATACAGCTTTGTACATAGAATAAATGCTTTGCCGTCCTTTTTCAATCAAAAGAAATCCGAAGGATTTCTACCAAAACTGCACTCTGCACTCTCCACTCTGCACTCTGCTCAAAGGGGGGTCATAGGTGGCCGAATACGAAGTGGTACGCGAAATCCAGAACAGCTGCTCGGGCAACCAGATGCGGGACGTGTTTTTCGACGAGATCGAGACGGACGATCCCGTCGGCTACGTGCGCGCGCTGTTGAAATCGGACAACGCCGAGCTGACCGTGGTTGTCCGCGATGCGGACAACCTGACCGTGTTTGCGGACTGCAACGGCATGAACCAGAAGTTCCTGTTCACCCGCATATAATACAAATCTATTAAATTTTATTGACAGGCTGAAATAAAAATGTTATAATATGGTTGCATAATCAGAATATTGAGGAGATGTAACCATGTTTGACAATATTGGAAGAAAGATAAAGGGGCTGGCGAGGGTCGTATTCCTCGTGGGGATCGTGTTCTCGGGCATCGGCATGATCGGCATGTGGATCACCGGCACGGGTTTAAACGACAACGCGGGGGGCTTCACGATCTTCATCGCGGGCCTGCTCATCGGCGCCATCGGCACGCTTTGCGCGTGGATGGCGGGCTGCCTGCTCACGGGCTTCGGGGAGCTTATCGAGAACAGCGAGGCCATACGCCACAACACCGAGGACGCCCAGTATTCGCTGGACAACCTGCGCAGCATGGCGGAGGAATACCGCCGCTCGGGCAAGCGCGCCCGGCAGCAGGAGGAGCCACAGGAATAGCCGTTTAACGCCTTTCCCGGACAATTGAACGGGGAAGGCGTTTTATTGCATGTAAATGATTAGCGAACCGGCGAGCAAAGCGAGCGGTTGCGCGGGTCGGGGACATCCAACGGATGGCCCCGACAATCATTTATGTATATATGATGTTATTTTATCGCATTTTTTGACATGTTTAACTTGCCTAACCCGGGGGTTTGTGGTATCATAAAAGATGTGGGTGCGCAACGGTCTTCTGTAACCTGCGCGCCAATAAACCATTCGGGAGAGAACATGTCAACGCATGTAATCGCTGTGGCCGGAAAGGGCGGCGTCGGCAAGACGACCACCTGCGGCATGATCATCGAACAGCTCATCAAGGAAGGCAAGGGCCCGCTTCTGGTGGTGGACGCCGACGCGAACTCCAACCTCAACGAGGTGCTGGGCGTGGCGGTGGAGACCACCCTGGGCGATATCCGCGAGGAGATGGCCCGCGCCGAGCTTTTGCCGGTCTCCCCGATACCCTCGGGCATGACCAAGCAGGAGTACGCCGAGTACAAGTTCAACTCCGCCCTCATCGAGGAGGACGACTTTGACATGCTCGTCATGGGCCGCACCCAGGGCAAGGGCTGCTATTGCTATGTCAACGGGGTTTTGAAGTCCCAGGTGGACAAGTACTACGGGCAATACCGCTACATGGTGATCGACAATGAGGCGGGGCTGGAGCACATCTCCCGCGGCACGCTGCCGCACGTGGACACCCTGCTGCTCATCAGCGACTGCTCCCGGCGGGGCATCCAGGCGGCTGCCCGCATCGCCGAAATGGTCGGAGAGCTCGAGCTCAGGCCCGGCCAGATGAAACTGATCGTTAACCGCGCGCCTGACGGCAATCTGAGCGACGGGGTTAAGGAGGAAATCGAGAAGCACGGACTGGACCTGGCGGGCGTGCTGCCGCACGACGAACTCGTCTACGAGTACGACTGTGACGGCAAGCCCAGCGCCAAAGTACCAGAGGACGCGCCGGTGAAGGTCGCGCTCAACTCGATTCTGCACACTTTGGGTTTATGACCCAGGCACAACGACAAACAGGGGGAATACAACATGGCTTTCACTCCGAAAAAGCAGGCGTTTAACGCCAAGATCAATGCCGTCACCCTCGGCACGGGCGACAAGAGCATCGTGATCGGCGGCGAAAATGTACTGCCCTTCTACACCTTTGACGCGCCCATCGCCAACAAGCCCAGGATCGCCGTCGAGATCTCCGACAAGGGCCTGGAGGGCTGCGTGTCCGACGGCATCAAGGCGTTCTACGCCGGGTGCGAATCCGTGGTCGACATGGCCGTGAAGGCCCAGTCCATGGAGGGCGCCTCCGCCATCTGCCTGCACTTTGAGTCCGCCGATCCCAACGGCGAGAACAAGTCCGTCGAGGACTGCGTCGCGCTGGCCAAGGCCGTCGCCGACGCCGTCGAGATGCCGATCCTCGTCATGGGCTGCAAGAACATCGAGAAGGACGCCCAGATCTTCAACGCCGTCTCCGACGCGCTGCAGGGCAAGAACATCCTCGTGCTCTCCGCCCGTGAGGAAAACTACAAGAACGTCGGCGCTTCCGCCGGTCTGGCCTACAACCAGAAGGTCGGCGCGGAATCCGCCGTGGACATCAACCTGGCCAAGCAGCTCAACGTGCTGCTTAGCCAGTTGGGCGTGCCGGACGCCTCCGTGTGCATGAACGTGGGCTCCTCCGCCGCCGGCTATGGTTTTGAGTATCTGTCCTCCACGCTGGACCGCGTGAAGGCCGCCGCCCTTGCCCAGAGCGACAAGCAGCTCCAGATGCCCATCGTGACCCCCGTGTCCCCCGAGACCTGGGGCGTCAAGGAGTCCATGTCCCCCGAGGAGGAGTCTCCCGAGTGGGGTTCCCTGGACGAGCGCGGCATCGAGATGGAAGTGTGCACCGCCTCCGCCTGTCTGGTGGGCGGCTCCAATCTGGTCATCATGAGGCACCCTGCCGCTGTCGCCACCATTTCGAAGTTCATCGACAGCCTGATGTAAAGCAGGGGAAGGAGGATATATACCATGGCACTGAAAGGTCTTGACATCTTTAAGCTGACTCCCAAGAAGAACTGCAAGGAGTGCGGCAGCCCCACCTGCATGGCGTTCGCCATGAAGGTCGCGCAGGGCTCCGTATCCATTGATAAGTGTCCCCACATGTCCGCCGAGGCGCTGGCCACCCTGTCCGAGTCCACCGCCCCCCTGATGAAGACCATCACCGTCGGCGCGGGCGCCAACGAGCACAAGCTGGGCGGCGAGACCGTGCTGTTCAGGCATGAGAAGACCCTCGTCAACCGCAACGTGTTCGCGGTGACCCTGTGCTCCTGCATGGACGACGCCGAGATCGACCAGAAGATCGCCGACATCAAAAAGGTTGACTACGAGCGCATCGGCGAGCGCGAGTATGTGGAGTTTCTGTTCCTCAACTACGCCGGCAACGGCGCCGACAAGTACGTGGCGCTGGTGAACAAGGCCATGGCCGCCGACCGCGCGCTGGTACTCAACTGCGCCGACGCCGAGGTCGCCAAGGCCGCACTGGAGGTCTGCAAGGCCGGCAAGCCCATCTTGAACGGCGCCAACAAGGACAACCTGGACGCCATGAACGCCGTGGCCACCGCCGCGGGCGTGACCCTGGGCGTGACCGGCGCGGACATCTCCGAGATCTACGACAACATCAAGGCCCTGGAGGGCAAGGGCAACAAGAACCTGATCGTCGACTGCACCGGCAAGGACGCGAAGGAGACCTTCGCCAACGCCGTACTGGTGCGCCGCGGCAACCTGAAGGATCAGGACCGCACCCTGGGCTATCCGAGCATCGTGAACCTGGCGAAGATCGCCGAGGGCGACGTGCACATGCAGACCGCCCTGGCCGCCGCCTTCACGCTGCGCTACGGCTCCGTGATCGTCATGGAGAGCATGTCCTACGCCGAGGCGCTGGCGCTCTACGGCCTGAGGCAGAACATCTTCACCGATCCGCAGAAGCCCATGAAGGTCGAGCCCGGCATCTATGCCTTAAACGGCGCGGACGAGAACTCCGTCTGCTCCCTGACCGTGGACTTCGCCCTGACCTACTTCCTGGTCTCCGGCGAGTACGAGCGGTCCAAGTGCCCCGTCAACCTGCTGATCACCGACGCCAGCGGCATGTCCGTGCTGACCGCGTGGGCCGCCGGCAAGTTCTCCGCGGGCACCATCAAGAAGTTCTTCGACGAGGCCGATATCGAGAACAAGATCAAGTCCCGCACCCTCATCATCCCCGGCAAGGTCGCCGTGATGAAGGGCGAGATCGAAGCCAAGCTGCCCGGCTGGAACGTCGTGGTTGGCCCGATGGAGGCCGTCCAGCTCGTGAAGTTCATCAAGGACTTCAACGCCTGATCTGCGCAAGTATGTCGGCGCGGGATACCGCGCCGACATGTTTAAAAGGAACAGAAAGGATGATAAACCATGGCAAAGTTCATCACCATCGGCGAGCGCATCTCCGTCACCGCCCCCGCGATCCGCAGGGCTTTTGAAGAGCGCGACCCCGAGCCGATCCTCACCCGCTGCGAGCAGCAGCTCAAGGCCGGCGCGAACTACATCGACGTGAACATCGGCCCCGCCGAGTCCGACGGCGAGGAGCGCATGCAGTGGGCCGTCAAGCTGCTCCAGGAGCGCTTTGACAACGTGCCGCTGGCGCTGGACACCTCCAACATGAAGGCCATTGAGGCCGGCATCCAGGTGTACAACCGCGAGAAGGGCAAGCCCATCGTCAATTCCGCCGACGCCGGCGACCGCTTCAACCGCATCGAGCTGGCCGCGAACAACGACGCCATCGTCATCGCGCTGTGCTCCGCCAACGGCATCGCCTCCGACAACGACGAGCGCATGGCCCACTGCCAGCGCATGCTCGAGGAAGGCCTGATGCACGGCATGGAGGCCGAGGACCTGTGGTTCGACCCGCTGTTCCTGGTCGTCAAGGGCATGCAGGACAAGCAGATGGAGGTCCTGGAGGCCATCAAGATGTTCACCGACATGGGCCTGAACTCCACCGGCGGCCTGTCCAACAACTCCAACGGCATGCCGAAGCACATCCGTCCGATCTTTGACAGCTGCATGCTGGCCATGGCCATGATGCAGGGCCTGACCTCCGCCATCGTCAACCCCAACGATCAGCGGCTGATGGAGACCATCAAGACCTGCGACATCATCAAGAACAACAACCTGTACGCCGACTCCTATCTGGAGATCTGATCGACAGGCTGAACCGCCCCCGGGTCACGCGACCCGGGGGCGGTTTTCCATGGCCTCGGCGACGGCGGCCCCGGGGCGCTCGAGGGCCAAACACAATAGCGCGCGCTCGTCCACGAGGGCCGCGAGGGCCTCGCCCCGGTACACGGCGTACAGCGCGGCGGCGTCCGGGGCGGCGCTGCGCAGGGCGCGTATCGCGGGGCAGTCCGCCCGCACCGCGTAGAGCCGCAGGGGCACCGGGGCGTCCCGCGTCCGAAGCGCGTTCAGCAGGGAGACGGGGAGAGCCTCGCCCAGGGCGGCGCGATCCTCCGCCACGCCCTTGAGTATGAACACGGCGCACAGCATGGGCGCGAGGTTGAACCGGCCCTCGCGCAGGCCCAGCCAGACCGCGCCCGCCGCGAGGCCCGCCGCCACGACGTACCCCATGACGGCCCCCACCCGCGCGGCCCCGTCGCGGCCCAGCCGCCCGGCCGTCAGCGCGTAGAGCATCCGCCCGCCGTCCAGCGGCAGCGCGGGCAGCAGGTTGAACAGCAAAAGCGCCAGCGTCACCTTCATTAAGATGCGCGCGAAGGCGGGGGACAGGAGCCCCCAATGGGCCAGCGCCCCGTCCTCGAACAGCAGGAGCAGGCTGAACAGCGGCCCGCCCGCGGACACCGTAAGCACCTGTCCGGGCGAGAGGGCGTAGAGGTTCCCCAGCCGCAGGGCGCAGCCGAAGGGCATCACCGTCAATGCGTCCATGCGCACCCGCGCCGCGTGCGCCGCCGCCAGGTGGCCCGCCTCGTGCACCGCCAGGCTGATCAGCAGCGCGGGCAGCGCTTCCCGCATGCCCAGCGCCAGCGCCAGCGGCGGCAGCAGCAGGGCCAGCGGGTGGAGCCTCACCCGCATATGCCTGGCATGAAGCTCGATCACAGGCCCATCTCCGGGGCGGGATCGACGGACTCCCCGTTCATGCGGTACTCGAAGTACACGTCCTCGCCACCCGCGCCGAGCGCCTGTCCCCGGTCGACGGCGTCCCCTTGGGCCACATCCACCCGGGTGAGCTGGGCGTACAGGCTCTCCACGCCCTCGCCGTGGTCCACCAGCACGCCGTAGCGGTCGCCGGACAGCGGGGAGACGGCCGTGACCGTGCCCGGCCCGGCGGCGCGCACCTCGGTCCCGGTGGCGCAGTTGAACATCATCCAGGGCTGTAAGTTGCTCCAGGCGTGGGCCACGGGACCCTCCACGGGCCTTTCGAGAGCCGCGCGGCCCGACAGGTTCATGAACACCAGCGCGGATTCCGGCATGATGTTGCGCACGAACTCCAGCGCGCCGATGGACTCGTCCAGGTCGATGCGCATGGTCAGCGCCCGCTCCACGGTGTCGGAGGCCTTCTTCGCCCAGGGCTGCTCCACGTTGCCCAGCGCCAGCACGCCCAACAGCAGCGCGCAGGCGTAGGCGGTGTTTCGGAGCAGCCGATCGGTGCGGCTCAGCCGATCGGTGCGGCTCAGCCGACGCTTCTGCCGATGTTGACGCGGCCTCGGCGCGTCAGCCTTTTCGATTTTGATGGGCTTCGCCTCCGGCGCACCGGGCCGGACCTGCGCGTGTATGCGTAGCGTGCTGTTTTCGGACATGACAATCCCTCCCGTCATGATACACTATGCGCGGGAGGGCGATTTAATCCTGTGGACTTTTCCTCAATGATAGCGGTCCCAGTGGGCGTGCCCGGCCTCGGGCGTGACGCCCGGCGCCGGCGCGTCCTGCGGGTCGAAGCTGGTCATGATGTCCCGCATGATGGCGGGGTCGTTCGCGAGGCCCTTCAGGCGGTCGCGGCTCACCACGGTATCGGTGCCCAGACAGGCCTTGCAGCGGTAGCCGCACTCGGGGCACACGCACCCGAGCTCCAGTCCCTCGGAGTGGACCATGTAGGTGTCGCAAACGTGGCAGGAACAGCGCATGTCAATCGCCTCCGTTGATATCCATTGGTTGCCCGTTCAGCTCGGCGGCCATGAGCCGGTCGCCGTGGTAGCGCAGGGTCAGTTCAAAGAAGGGCGCGCCCTCCGCCAGCAGCCTGAGGAAGATGCGGTCGCCCTCCCACAGCGTCAGCGCCATCAGGCGCGCCTTGTCGATCCACTCGAGGTCGCCCTCGTCGCAGGGATGGATCTCGCCTTCAAACCGCGTGGCGGTGAACAGGTGCATGTCCTCGTCGGGATCGGTGTCGGAGCGGAAGTGCACCAACCCCCGATACGCGCAGTCCATGAGGTGAAGCCCGGTCTCCTCGAGCGCCTCGCGCAGTATGCACTCCATGGGGGTCTCGCCGGGCTCGATGTGCCCGCCGATGCCCAGCCACTTGTCGTGGTTCACGTCGTTGACTTTCTTCGTGCGGTGCAGCATCAGGTATTCGTTGCCCCGTTCGATGTAGCACAGCGTGGTCGCCTTCATGTGCCGCCCTTCCTTCGCTTCAGCGACAGAACCAGCGCCTTGTCCGCCTCGGACACGCGATAGCTCTCCCGCAGCTTTTGTATGGCCTTGTTGTGGGTGAAGTCGTCCCACAGATCGTCCCGGAGGATGGCCAGCGCGTCGTCGCGGGCGAACAGCCACAGCGTCGCCAGCCCCCACGCCGCGCCCATGCGGGCGTAGTAGCCCTCGTGGTGAAACGCCCGATAGGCGGCCATCACCCGGTGCAGGTACGGTTCCTCGCGGTAATGGGCCATCATCATCACCAGCCCGAAGCGCTTGCGAAACTCCAACTCCGATTCGGCGCAGGCGAGGACGAAGCGAAAAAGCGCGTCACGGTCGGCCTTTTTCGGCTTGAGGCTGGAGCACAGGCCGTCGCACACCGCCCAGTTGTCCACGAACGGCAGGAAGGCGTCGATCAGGCCGAGCTTTTCCTCGATCGGGCACTTCGCGCCGCCCAGCGCCATGGCGTGCAGCATGCGAATCTCATAGACGCCGTGCTCGCGGCTGGCCTCCAGGAAGTCCCGCCAGTCGTCGGAGCGGACGATCTCCCTCGCAATGGCGCGCAGCATGGGCATGCGCACGCCCATGGCGACGGTGGCCGCGCCGGGCACCAGGTTCGCGTTGAAGGCGGCGTATTTCCCGTCCCGCAGCGCCTCCAGTCGGTCCAGCAGCGGTGACAGATCGTATGCGGACATAGATAAATCCCTCCACCGCTACAGTGTAGCCGAACGGGGAGGGATTGTCAAGGATTATTCGACGTTGAGGATCGCGAAGTACTTGTCGTGGGCGGTCTGGTATTCCTGGTTGAAGAAGGTGTCCTTGCCGGCGTGCAGCCGGGACACGTAGTCGTGGATCTCATGCTTCAATTCGGGCTTGGCGCGGGCGATGGTGAACACGCCCACGTTGGAGCAGACGTCGGAGATGCGCTCGACGTCGGAGAGCATGTTCAGAAACTCCGTGCCCGCCAGCACGGAGCAGGTGCGCTGCCGCAGGCGGTTTAAGTGGTTCTCCTTCATGGCGTTGACCATGTCGTCCACCACCTCCTCCAGCGGCTCGATGTGCTGGGCGGCGGAGATGTCGCAGTACTCGAAGGTCTGGCCGGTGTAGTCCAGTATGGTGCCGATGATCTCCCGCAGCACGTCCAGCTCGTGCTGGGCAAATTCGGAGAACACGCGGTCGGCCTTGTGCATCGTCTCGGAGCACTCCGCCATGTTCATGGCGTGGTCGCCCAGGCGCTCGAACTCGGAGAGCGCGGAGATGTAGTGGTTCATGATGGCCACGTTGTCCTCGGTGTCGATGTGGCCGGAGAGCATCACCAGGTAGTTGCTGGTGCGGTCGGCCATCATATCCAGGTTCTCCTCATCGGCGCGAATCTGCGCCACGGTGTCGGCGTCGTAGGTCTTCACCACGTCAAACGCGCGGCCGATGTTCCTCTGCGCCATGCGGAACATGTCAAGCAGTACCTGATAGCAGCTGTTCAGCGCCAGGGCGGGGGTGCTCAGGAACACGGGGTTCAGCACGTCCAGGCTGGCCAGCGCGGCGGAGCGGGGGGTAGGGACGTCCTTGACCAGCTTGTGGCTGAGCTTCTCATATACGCCCAGCATCGGGAACATCAGTATGGCGCAGGACAGGTTGAACACGGTGTTGGTGTTGGCGATGCTGCCGGAATAGACCACGCTGTTCCAGAGCTTGTCCAGCAGGCCCAGGCTGTGGGCGATGTTCACACCCACCAGTATGAGCACGGTTTTGCTCAGGTTGAACAGTATGTTCACCACGCCCACGCGCTTGGCGTCGGGCTTCGCGCCGATGTTGCACACGATGGCGGTGGTCACGCAGTCGCCAAGGTAGATGCCCACCAGCACGGCGTAGATGGCGTTGAAGGTCAGCTGGCCTGACATGGAGAACGCCTGCAGTATGCCGATGGTGGCCGAGGAGCTCTGCAGCACGAAGGCCACGCCCGCGCCGATCAGGTAGCCGATGAACGGGTTCTCGCCCAGCCGGGAGAACAGGGATTCTATGATGCCGGTCTCCGTCAGCGTGCTGACGGCGGCGGTCATGTTCAGAAGGCCGGAGAACAGTATGCCGAAGCCGATCACGATGCGGCCCGCCTTGTCGGAGCCCTTGAAGGGCTTGGCCATGATGAATATGATGCCCACGATCAGCGCCAGCGGGGCCAGCGTGGAGGGCTTGAAGAACTGCAAAAACGAGGCGCCGCTGGCGTTTAAGTCCAGCAATCGTATGATCTGGCCGGTCACCGTGGTGCCGACGTTCGCGCCGATGATGATGCCCAGCGACTGGTGCAGCGATATGATGCCCGCGCCCACGAGGCCGGAGGTGATGACGATGGTGGCGGTGGAGGACTGTATGACCGCGGTCATGATCAGGCCCAGCAGAAACGCCTTCACCGGCGTGCCGGTCACCTTGCCCATGATGTTCTTCAGTGCGCCGCTCGAGCTCTCCTTCAGGCCGTCGCCCATCATGCGCATGCCGTAGAGGAACATGGCCAGGCCGCCGAAGAGCGTGATGATATTGAATATGTCCATGATAACAGCTCCTGTTGAAAGCATAACGTATCGTTTGATTTACCCAAACGTATGCTATCGCAACAGGCGACGCAATACAACATACAGGGCGTTAATTTTGTCGATAAAGTGGCGAAAATGTGAACCGCCCCGTCCGGTGATCGGACGGGGCGGTCAGTTCACAGCTTTATGGAGAGGGTGATCATGTCGTCCAGCGCGACGCCGTCTTCATAGATGGGTTCGGGGTAGTTGTCCCGGAAAAAGTGGGGGATCGCGCCCTCCCGGACGAAGCCGAGGCGCTCGTAGAAGCCCACGTTGGCGGGGCTAGTGCCGACGACCAGCCGGTCGGCCTGGCCGCCGAGCTGCCGGATCAGGTATCTGACCAGCCTGCTGCCGTAGCCCTGAGCGCGACAGGCTTCCTCCACCGCCAGGTTTTTCAGCTCGAACGCGCCGTCGCCCAGGGCGAGGACCACGGCCACCGCCACGCACCTGCCGCGGGCTATCAGCGCGTAGAACTCGCTGTCGTCCAGGTAACTGCGGATCATGGCCTCGCTGGGGTCGGCCTCCAGCAAAAGCGGCATGTAAGCCTCCTTGCCGGCGGAGATGCGGCGGATCTCCTCCGGGGCCAGCTCGCCCTTGGCCCAGTGCTTCCGGCACAGCGCGACGTAGCTCTCGTTGCCGCCCAGCACGATCTGCTCCCCGGACTTGACCACGCGGCCGTTCAGAAGCCGAGCGTTGGTCGTGGCCTTGCGGCCGCACCAGCACACGGTCTTGATCTCCTCGATGGTGTCCGCCCAGGCCATCAGCCAGTGGCTGCCCTCGAACAGGTTGCCCCGGAAGTCTGCCCGCAGGCCGTAGCAGATCACGGGGATATCCATGTCGTCCACGATGTCCACCAGCCGCTGCACCTGCGCCTTGGTCAGAAACTGCGCCTCGTCCACGATGATGCAGTTGTAGGCCGAGAGGTCGAACTCGTCCATCTCCTCGACGAAGCGACAGGGCGCGGTGAGCCCGGAGCGGGAGCCCACCACCCGCGCGCCGTCCCGGTTGTCCAGCCGGGGCTTGAGCATCAGCGCGTTCTGGCCGCGCTCCTGGTAGTTGTATTGAACCATGATGGCGTTGGCGGTCTTCGACGACCCCATCGCGCCGTAGCGAAAGTAGAGCTTTGCCATAATCGACGTCCCTTCTGTGCGTTGCGACAACATCATTTTCGACATTGTGCGCCGCCTTCCTGCCGAACAGCGCATTAAATCCTTGTCAAAACGCCCGCGGCGCGCTACAATAAAGAAGGGAGGTGGGAACGTGCGGATCGCGGGCATCGTGGCGGAGTACAATCCCTTTCACAACGGCCACGCCTGGCACATCGCCGAGACCCGGCGGCTGACCGGGTGCGATTGCGTGGTCGTCTGCATGGACGGCCACTTCACCCAGCGCGGGGACGCTGCCGTGCTGTCCAAGTGGGACCGGGCCGCCTGCGCCCTTAAATGCGGCGCGGACGCGGTGTTCGAGCTGCCCGCGCTGTTCGCCATACGCGCCGCCGACGCCTTCGCCCGGGGCGGGGTGGGCGTGCTCGGGGGGCTGGGGGCGGACGTGCTGTCCTTCGGGAGCGAGGTTACAGACATAGGACTGATCGAGCGGCTGGCGAATGTCCACCAAAAAGAACCGACGTCGGTATCTTCTGACGTACAGAGGGCGCTCGCGCAGGGAATGAGCCACGCCCGGGCCTGGGGAGAGGCGGTCTCAAAATACCTCGATGTCCCCGCGGACGCGCTGAACCACCCGAACCTGATACTGGCCGCCGAGTATGTGCGGGCCATCCGGGAGGCCAATCTCGACATGACACCGCTGGCCGTTTCGCGGCGGGGCGGGTATCATGACGGTCAACTGGGGACCTACGCCTCCGCCTCGGCGATACGCGGGGCGTTTGCGCGGGGGGACGCCGACGCGGCGCTGGGCTGCATCCCCGAGCCGGCGCGGCTTGAGCCCGACCGCATGCACGCCATGGACGACCTGCTGCTTAACCGGCTCTGGGAGATGACGATCGACGATATGGCGGGGCTGCCGGACGTGTCGGAGGGCCTCGAGCACCGGCTCTATAGGGCCTGCCGGGCCGCCGCCACGCGGGAGGGGCTTCTGGAGGCGCTCAAGTGCAAGCGCTACACCCGCGCGCGGCTGAGCCGCATGCTGACCCACGCCGCGCTGGGCATGACGCGGGAGATGGTCGACGCCCACACCGCGCCCGCATACGCCCGGCTGCTGGGCGCGCGGCGGGACGCCGCGCCGCTGTTGCGGGAGCTCAAGCGCCGCGCGACGATCCCCATCGTCTCAAATCCGGGGCTATTGCGCGACGATCCCGTGTTTCAACTGGAGTGTCGCGCCACCGACTTCTGGGCGCTGCTGCACGACGATCCCGAACGCCGCCTGCCCGGGAGGGAGTTTACCGAGAAGTTCATACGCATATAATAAAGGAACCTTCGCGGCAAGGCGAAGGTTCCGTATTTGATGGGATTATTCGTCAACTTCTTCAGGCTGTGCCTCCGGGGTCTCGTCGGCTTCCGGGACCTCGGGGATATCGTGATCCTCCGCGACCTCCGCAGTCTCCTCGACGAACGTCGTCTCGACGGTCTCCTCAGCCTTCTTTTCACCGTTCATGAACGCATCGAACTCGGCCTTGTCGATCTTCTCCTTCTCGATGAGCAGCTTTGCCAGGCCGTGGAGCTGGTCGATGTGGTCGGTCAGTATCTTCTCGGCGCGGTCGTAGGCCTCCTGCAGCAGTTTGTGCACCTCGCCGTCGATGTCCTCGTTGACCATCTCAGAGAAGCCGGAGTTCTGCTGGCTGAAGCTCTTGCCCAGAAACACCTCGTGCTCGGTGCCCAGGTACACCGGCCCCAGCTTGGAGGACATGCCGTACTCGGTGACCATGCTGCGGGCGATCTCGGTGGCGGACTTGATGTCGCTGGACGCGCCGGTGGTCACGTCGCCGAACACCAGCGCCTCGGCCACCCGGCCGCCCATGGCGCTGGCCATCTGGGCCTTCATGCGGGCGGTGGTGATGTAGTGGAACTCCTCCTGCGGCAGGTACATGGTGTAGCCGCCGGCGGAGCCGCGGGGGATGGTGGTGATCTCGTGCACGTCGTCGCACTCGGGGATGTAGTGCGCCACGATGGCGTGGCCGCCCTCGTGGTAGGCCACCAGCTTGCGGTCCATGTCCGTGACCTTGCGGGAGCGCTTCTCGGGGCCTGCCATCACGCGGGTGATGGCCTCCTCGATGGCGCTCATGTCGATCTTCTCCTCGCCGCGCCGGGCGGTCAAAAGCGCCGCCTCGTTCATCACGTTCATCAGGTCCGCGCCGGTGAAGTAGGGCGTGCGGCGGGCGAGCACCTTGAGGTCCACGTCCGGGGCCAGCGGCTTGTTGCGGCTGTGCACCTTCAAAATCTCCTCGCGGCCCTTGACGTCCGGGTAGTTGACCACGATGCGCCGGTCGAACCGGCCGGGGCGCAGAAGCGCCGGGTCGAGGATGTCCGCGCGGTTGGTGGCCGCCATCACGATGACGCCCTCGTTGTGGGTGAAGCCGTCCATCTCCACGAGCAGCTGGTTCAGCGTCTGCTCGCGCTCGTCGTGGCCGCCGCCCAGGCCCGCGCCGCGCTGACGGCCCACGGCGTCGATCTCGTCGATGAACACGATGGCAGGGGCGTTCTTCTTGGCCTGGTCAAACAGGTCGCGCACGCGGCTCGCGCCGACGCCCACGAACATCTCCACGAAGTCCGAGCCTGAGATGGTGAAGAAGGGCACCCCGGCCTCGCCGGCCACGGCCCGGGCCAGCAGCGTCTTGCCCGTGCCGGGAGGGCCCACCAGCAGCACGCCCGTGGGGATGCGCGCGCCCACCTTGGTGAAGCGCTGGGGGTTTTTCAGAAACTCCACGATCTCCCTGAGCTCTTCCTTTTCCTCGTCGGCGCCGGCCACGTCGTTGAAGGTGACCTTGTTGCCGTTGGGGTCGGTCATGCGGGCCCGGGACTTGCCGAAGCTCATCATGCCCTTGCCGCCGCCGGTCTGCTGGCGCATCAGGAAGTACCACAGCGCGCCGAAGAGCACCATGGTGATCAGAAGCGGCACCCATTCGACCCACCAGGCCGCCTGGGCGGGCAGCTTGGAGGTGATGTTGAAGTGGTACTCCGTGGGGCTGACCTTGCGGCCCAGCACGCTCTCATAGATGGCGCCGACGTCGGCGTAGAACTGGCTCTCGCTGGGGATGACGCAGGTGAGGTCGTAGTTGCCGGTCAGGTCGTAGGAGGCCTGGTTCTCCTCGGTGACGCCCATGAGCGTGTTGGACTGGATCACCACCGTGGAGAGGGTCATGCCCTTTTGCTCCTCGGGAAGGGTCTCGCCCTGGCTGTGCCGGAGGTCGGCCTCCACCCATTCCAGCAGCGTGGAATAGCTGATGGACTTGGGCTGTGCGCCGGTGCCGTCGGTCAGCATGTGCACCACCAGCAAAATCACCGCCAGCAGCAGCAGATACATCAGCGGCCCTTGAAGGACCTTGCGCAGGGGTTTCTTGTTCAAAACGGGGTTCCTCTCTTTCGGAAGACGGCTTTGTGACCGTGCTTTACAGCGGTATTATAACCGCTTTTTCGTCGGGTTGAAAGTACAAATCAGTTATTTTCGTATACGGAGGGCTTCAATACGCCGATGTAGGGCAGGTTGCGGTAGGCCTCGTCGTAGTCCAGACCGTAGCCCACCACGAAGGCGTCCTCGATCTCAAAGCCGGAGTAGTCCGCCTTGAGCGTGATGTTGGGGGCGCGGCGGGCGGGCTTGTCCAGCAGCGTGCAGATTTTAATGGACTTCGCCCCGCGGGCGGAGAGCATGCGGCTTAAGTAGCTCAGCGTGAAGCCGGAGTCGATGATGTCCTCCACGATCACGGCGTGCCGGTGCTCGATGGAGCCGGACAGGTCCTTGCGGATCTCCACCTCGCCAGAGGACTTGGTGCTCCTGCCGTAGCTGGACACCGCCATGAAGTCCATCGTCAGCCGGATGGGCATGGCCCGGAGCAGGTCGGCAAAGAACATGGTGGAGCCCTTCAAAATGCAGATCATCACGGGGTTCTTGTCGCGGTAATCCTCGGCGAGCTGCGCGCCCAGTTCCTTCACGCGGTTCTGGATCTGTTCCTCGGTCAGCATGATCCTCTCGATGTCATTGCGCATGATGCTTACCTCCGTTGTATAGTTTCATATCACATTCACATATAAGCCGCACGGCGCTGTCGCCGGGCTTGACCGCTGCCTCCTGCGAGATGCCCAGCCCGCACACCCAGTGCACGCGGCTGCCCACGGCCACGAGGGGCGTGACGTCCCGCAGGGGCCGGTCGAGCTTTTTGTCGATGAAGAAATCCGACAGCAGCTTGTCCCCGCCGCCCAGCGGACGGATGCGGTCGCCGTCCCGCCGGGTGCGCACCACCGCGCCCTCGAGCGCCGCGGCGTTCAATACCTGTTGCCAGGGGTCGTCCCGTATGGGCACGGGCGCGCAGGGCGTCGCCGCGATGCGGCAAAGCGGCGGGCAGATCGTCTCGCCGTTTAAGCACAGCGGCACCGGCGGGATTGCTAGAGGCCGTTTCGGGACAAAATACAGCCGGCGGCCCGTGCGCTCGGCAAACCAGTGCTTGCCGATGTCGGTTTTGCCGCGGGGCATGCCGCACAGCGCCTCCAGCGCGTTGAGGGCGTCCCAGTCTATATCCTCCGGACAGGCCGCACGAATGGCCCGCCGCAGCACCGCCCGGTGGGGCAGTTCGTCAAGCTCCAGCCACGACAGCCGGTCATCGCCGAAGCGGTGGCTTTCAAGATATTCCCGCGTCAGGTCCGCGAGGCAGTCGCTCTCGATCTGCGCGGCGCGGGCGTAGCGCGCCGCCGCCCGGACGAACTGGGGATAGCTTTTCTCCAAACCGGGGATCACATGCGCGCGGATGGCGTTGCGGGGGTTGTCGTCGATTTGGTTGGTGAAGTCCTCCCGCCATTCAAGGCCGTTTTCCCGGAGGTATTCGACCAGCTCCGCCTTGCGGAAACGGAGCAGCGGCCGGTACAGGTCGCCCGACAGTTCCCGCATGCCGCCGATGCCCTCGGGACCCGCGCCCCGGGCGAGGTGCATCAGCACCGTCTCGGCCTGGTCGTCCATGTGGTGGGCCAGGGCGATGCAGTCCGAGCGCGTCTCGGCTTTGCACTGTCGGAGCCATTCGTAGCGCAGCTGACGGGCCAGCGTTTCGAGGCCGACATGGCGCCGCGCGGCCTCGGCGGGCACGTCGATGCGCCTGCAGAGGAAGGGGACGTCGAGACGCACGCACAGCGCGCGGCAGAAGGCGGCGTCCTCCGCGCTCTCGGGGCGGATGCCGTGGTCCAGGTGGGCGGCGAACAGCGTGAGGCCGTATGCCTCCCGCGCCCGGGAGAGCATCGTCAGAAGCGCCACCGAGTCCGCGCCGCCGGACAGCGCGACCAGCAGCCGCCCGCTCCGCACCGCGGAGCAATCGGGGGTAAGCAAAGTCTCCCTGCGCATGAACGGACCCTCCATAATCCCTTCAATTATACTCGCTTTATCGAAATATAGCAACCGGTTTTGAATCAAAAAAGGCATAAATGTGGTTAAAAGCGGTTAAAATCATAATGCAGAGGAAGAAATTGCCAACCCGCCGCGCCCGGGAGCTTTTGAACCGCGCGCCGCCATGGATTCCCACCGCGCGGCACAATTGCCAGCATGCCTCACAATGCTGTCGGCAAATTTAAGGCAGGGGCGAACGAAGCTGGAAAATGGAGGGATGCGACATGAGGGATTTGAGCAGGCGGCGGCTGACGACGCTGCTGGCGGCGTCGGTGACCGCGCTGATGCTGTGCGGCGGCATGGCGCCGGTGGCGTCGCTGCCGCGCGATATCGTGGTGCGCTCCGGCAGCGCCACGGAGGTGCCCACGGCGGCGTTTTTAAGCGCGCGCGTCGATTCGGGCGACGCGGATCTGAGCGGCGGGCCGGGCGGCATGGCGCTTAAAGCGGGGGACGCCGGCAACGCGCGGCTGACCTACAGCCTGCTGGGGGTGCTGCCCGTCAAGACGGTGAACGTGTCGGTGGAGCCGGAGCGGGTGCTGATACCCGGGGGACAGTCCGTGGGCATCGCCATCGACACCGAGGGCGTGATCGTGGTGGGGGCCTCCGACCTGGGGCAGACCCCCAGCCCCATCCGCGCGGCGGGCATTAAAACGGGGGACATCATCAAGCGGGTGAACGGGCAGGCCGTCGACAGCGCGGAGGCGCTCTCCGGCATGGTGGAGGGCGGCGAGACGCTACAGATCGACGTCGAGCGCGGCGGCGAGAGAATGACGAAGGCCGTCACCCCGGCGCTGGACGGCCGCGACGGGCGCTTCAGGCTGGGCGCGTGGGTGCGCGACAGCACCGCCGGGGTGGGCACGCTGACCTTCACCGACCCCGAGACGGGCCTGTTCGGGGCGCTGGGGCACGCCATCACCGACGTGGATACCAGCGTCACCATGCCCGTGGGCAAGGGGGAGCTGTATGAAAACCGCGTGGTGGACGTGTCCCCCAGCGCCCAGGGCGCGCCGGGGGAGCTGACGGGGGACTTCGTGTTCCATCCCACGGCCATCGGCGCGGTGGAGCGCAACACAGGCCGGGGAATATTCGGCAGCATGGACGTCCAGACGGCCAGCGACTTCTACCCGGAGGGCCTGCCGGTGGCCCCCAGGCGCGAGATCCACACCGGACCGGCCACGCTGCTGACCACGGTGGACGGCGGGGAAGTGGGCGAGTACGACTGTGAGATCGTGCGCCTGAACGAGTGTGGCGGGGACGCCCGGGACATGGTGATCCGCGTGACGGACGAAGCGCTTATCGGGAAGACCGGCGGCATCGTGCAGGGCATGTCGGGCAGCCCCGTCATACAGGAAGGCCGACTGATCGGCGCGGTGACCCATGTGATGATCAACGACCCCAGGATGGGCTACGCCATCAGCCTGGAGGCCATGCTGGAGTCGGCGGCGGCGTGATGCGATGGGCGCGGGACGTAAAGTCCCGCACTTCATTATTTCAACAGTAAAATACCGACGTCGGTATTTTACTGTTGAAATATGTATTATTCTCATTCCTTGCCATTTGTATTCAAATACACAGATATCATGTGAAAAAGTACAAAATCCGACGACGCATATTGACAATTTCGTGGTCGAATGCTATACTCTTTTTAAGTAGAGATTAGGGGATTGTGACGTGATTTGGACATCCCGATGGTTATCTGAGGGCATCCGCCCTCTGTTATAACGCAAAAAACAAGGAGGTAACCGTAATGAAGAAAGTCCTGGTTATCATGCTGGCTGTCATGCTGGCGCTGTCCTGCTTCTCCGCGATGGCGGAGATGAAGGATGAGTACGACGTGCGCGTGCTCGTCTGGAAGTTTGACGATGCCTACGGCTCTTCCGTCCGTCAGGGCATGACCAAGTGGGCCGAGCTGGTCGGTCAGGAGCTGGGCTGCAAGATCAACCTCACCATGTACGACGCCGCCGACGATATGGGCAAGCAGAAGGAGCAGGCGACCCAGATCGTGGGCGAGAACCCCGATTTCGTCATCATCAACCTGGCTGAGGTCGCTTCCGGCCAGACCCTCGTGGATCTGTTCAAGGATGCGGGCATCCCCTTCCTGTTCTACAACAAGCCCCCGACGGACGAGACCTATGACTCCGTGGTGAAGGACTCCGGTTCCTTCTTCATCGGCACCCTGGCCCGCGAGGCCGGCGACATGCAGGGCGAGATCCTGTATGACCTGTGGACTGCCGATCCCTCCAAGATCGACCTCAACGGCGACGGCAAGGTGCAGTTCGTCGAGTTCGAGGGCGAGCCGAACAACGCCGAGGCCATTGCCCGTTCCCAGTACTCTCAGGAGACCGCCGAGGCCCTGGGCGTGCCCATGGAGATGGTGGTTGACGACTGGATCGTCGCCAACTGGGATACCGCGCAGGCTCAGGAGAAGATGCTGGCCACTTGGGCGGCCCATCCGGAGATCGAGCTGGTCTTCGCCAACAACGACCAGATGGCGACCGGCGTCATCGCCGCGCTGAACCAGTCCGGCTACAACACCGGCAACGAGGGCGACCCCTGCATCACCGTCATCGGCGTTGACGCCGTGGACGAGGCCATCGAGGCCATCAAGGCCGGCAAGATGACCGCTACCGTCAAGCAGGACGGCGACGCCATGGGCGAGGCCAACATCCGGTTTGCGATGAACTACCTGATCAACGGCAAGTGGATCGACGGCCTGGATCAGTACAAGCTGAACGACGACGGCGTGTCCACCTTCATTCCGTACGCCAAGATCACCCAGGAGAACGTGGGCTGATTGTTCGACAAATCAGTTGCACACTCCGATCTGTCGGTTCCGGCGACCTCGGTCGCCGGAACCGATTTGAGATTGCGTAGGGGCGGCATTGTGCCGCCCGTCCGCGGGATGGGCGGCAGAGTGGCGCCTCTATGAGGCGATGTATCAATACGAAATCGGTGAAAAGTGGTGAGGTAAATCATGTCCGAACAGCAGTATCTGCTTGAGATGCTGGATATCGATAAGCAGTTTCCCGGCGTCAAGGCGCTGGATCACGCGAAGCTGCAGCTGAAGGCGGGCACGGTTCATGCGTTGATGGGCGAAAACGGCGCCGGCAAGTCAACGCTGATGAAGTGCCTGTTTGGCATTTACACCCGTGACGGCGGCAC